>JAQCHG010000289.1 GCA_027619675.1 Cyanobacteriota bacterium | reverse complement strand
CACCCCCGTTACCCCGTCGAGGGTAACCCGATGTGCTCCCAACTTGTCGTAGATGCGGTGGTGGTTGCCTTCCCCAAACAAGTGCAGGTCGTAGTCCGTCAGCAGCGGGGTTTTGAAGGCGTAGGGATCCCGCATCACCTGCTGGCGATCGCCCACCTGGGTCTTGATCAAATAGTTGGCGGCCAACTCCGGGGTGTCGATCTGGCATTCAAAAAAGTGGGGATGGTGGGTGGCCGCCATGGCGTATTCAGCCCGCGCCTCTGGATGGATCACCCAGGCTTGCTCCACATCCGGCAGGTAAGCCCGCACCACCCAGCCGGTGGTGCCCTCCTGCTCGATGGGATGGGATCCCAGCACGTCGAAGGGGTTGGGGTGCTGGTTTTCCACAATGCGCTTGATTTGATCCGGTGCCGCTGTGATCACCATGTTCCTTCTCCCAAAATGACAGCCGTGGAGCGGACCCCACCCCTGCGATCCAACCAAGTTTTTGGGGCGGTTTACATCCCCCCAAGGATGCGTTTCGCCCCTCGCCATAGCTCGAAAAAACTCTACGGATGTCCTTTCACAAAGCCAATGCAGGGGGCGGGGATGAATTCGGTACCATAGGAAGGCTTAAGAGACTTTGCAAACAGATACCATGCCGGACAACCGTAGAAGCCAGGTAGTCACCCAGGGGGTGCAGCGTTCTCCCAACCGTGCCATGCTCAGGGCCGTGGGCTTTGGCGACGATGACTTTAGCAAGCCCATTGTTGGGGTCGCCAACGGCTACAGCACCATTACCCCCTGCAACATGGGCCTCGATATCCTCGCCAAGCGGGCGGAGTCTGGCATCCGGCAGGCGGGGGGGATGCCCCAGATGTTTGGCACCATCACCATCAGCGACGGCATTTCCATGGGCACTGAGGGGATGAAATATTCCCTGGTGTCGCGGGAGGTGATTGCCGACTCCATCGAGACCGCCTGCAATGGCCAAAGTATGGATGGGGTGATCGCGATCGGGGGCTGCGACAAAAACATGCCCGGTGCCATGATCGCCATGGCCCGTATGAATATCCCCGCCATCTTTGTCTATGGCGGCACCATCAAGCCCGGTCACCACAACGGCAAGGATCTGACGGTGGTGAGTTCCTTTGAGGCGGTGGGGGAATACAGCGCTGGCAAGATCAGCGAAGAAGAATTGATGGCGGTGGAGCGCAATGCCTGCCCCGGTGCGGGGTCCTGCGGCGGCATGTACACCGCCAACACCATGTCTTCGGCCTTTGAAGCCATGGGGATGAGCTTGATGTATTCCTCCACCATGGCGGCGGAGGATGCCGAGAAGGCGGACAGTGCGGAGGCTTCGGCCCTGGCGTTGGTGAATGCCATCCGTCAGCAGATTGTGCCGAAGCAGATCCTGACCCGCAAGGCGTTTGAGAATGCGATCGCAGTGATTATGGCGGTGGGGGGCTCCACCAATTCGGTGCTGCACATGCTGGCGATCGCCCACGCGATCGGCGTAGAACTCACCATCGACGACTTTGAAACCATTCGCCGCAAGGTGCCCGTGCTCTGCGACCTGAAGCCCTCGGGGCGCTACGTCGCCACCGACTTCCACCAGGCGGGCGGCGTGCCCCAGGTGATGAAGATGCTGTTAGACCGGGGGTTGCTCCACGGCGACGCCCTCACCATCACGGGCAAAACCGTGGCCGAACTGTTGGTGGACATTCCCAGCGAACCCCGCGCCGATCAGGACGTGATTCGCCCTTGGGATCGCCCCATGTATCCCCAGGGCCACTTGGGCATCCTCAAGGGCAATTTGGCGGAGGAAGGATCCGTTGCCAAGCTGACGGGCATTAAGAAGCGCCAGATCACCGGACCCGCGCGGGTGTTTGAATCGGAAGAAGACTGCCTGCGGGCCATTCTGGACAAAAAAATCCAGGCGGGGGATGTGGTGGTGGTGCGCTACGAAGGCCCCCGAGGCGGCCCTGGGATGCGGGAAATGCTGGCCCCCACCTCCGCCATCATTGGCGCAGGCTTAGGGGATTCCGTTGGGCTGATCACCGATGGCCGTTTTTCCGGTGGCACCTATGGCATGGTGGTGGGCCACGTCGCCCCAGAGGCGGCGGTGGGCGGCACCATTGCCCTGGTGCAGGAAGGGGACTCGATCACCATTGATGCGGATAACAATCTGCTGCAACTGAATGTGCCGGAGGCGGAGTTGGCCCAGCGGCGGGCGGCTTGGCAACCCAAACCCCCCAACTACACGCGGGGGATCTTGGGCAAGTTCGCCAAGCTGGTGTCCTCCAGCAGCCGGGGCGCAGTAACGGATCTGGATCTGTTTGAATAGGGTGTGGCCTTAACGCCTAGGGGTTGTGGACCATTGAAGCTAGGCCCACAGTGGCAAAGCAGTTACAGCCCCTAGTTTGCTTTGTGCAGCAGGCCTGCCCATGCTTGCCCTGCAAGGATTTCGCGGCCACTATCCACAGGCCCTAGGCGATGGCAACTCCCCGGTTAGATCAGCAGCTTCAGCAACGACGGTGCGCCCACGAGCGCGCGCGGCAGGGTGTGCTGCAACGGGTTTGGCAATGGCTCGATCGCTATGGTCAGGACTTTGGCATTCAACAGGCGTATGTGTTTGGCTCCGTTTGTCGTCCCGGCCATTTTCACGATCGCTCTGATGTGGATATCGCCGTGACCTCAATCGATCCTGAACGCTATTTCATGGCCATCAGTTTGTTGTCAGCTTGGCTAGAGCGGGAGGTGGATTTGATCGAACTGGACCGCTGCCCCTTTCACCACCGCATTCGTGAGAGCCAGTGGGTATGGACAGCTCCGATCGCCTGATTTTCGTTACGGATTTGCAGGCCCAATTAGGCACCCTGCGGCGTATCCAGGCGCGCTTGGGCGATCGCACCGTGGGTTTGACGGCAGAGGATGTGGTGCGGATGGAGAGCGTTGCTTACCAGATCCATAACCTGTACGGCGCGATCGAGGATTTGCTCAAGCTGGTGGCCACCCATTTTGAGAACAATATTGCTGAGTCACCCCGCTGGCATTCCGCCCTATTGCAGCGGATGATGCAGGCGGTGCCAGGGGTGCGGCCAGCCGTGTTGTCGATGGAAACCTTTACAGCTTTGAATGGGTTACGGGGATTTCGCCACTTCTTTCGCCATGCCTACGAAGTGCCGCTGAGCTATGAGCAGTTGATGGCCAATGTGAAGCTAGCGGAGGGCATTGTGCCTCAGTTGGAGCAAGATATCGAAACCTTTCTGGATGGCTTGGAATAGTAGTCGCAAGGAGGAATGCTGAATTAAGTATAAGATGGCGAATCTCTAGGGTTGCCGCTTATACTTGCTCCATTACGAATTATTTTGAGCGACGAGAAAAGCCCACCCTTCAGTGCGCAGTCACTTACCCCATGGGTAAATTTGTGAATCCGAAAAGGTGACATACTCCCATTCAGGTCGAGCTTGTAAGAATTGAGGGGGTGTTGGGAGATGTAGATAGTTAGACAAAAAAACTATTAAATTCAACACTAAAAGCCATGGCCAAGCGCAAAAATTCGCCTTTTCAACACATCCGTAGAACTTATCCTGGACAGGGGTTTTATGAGTCCAACGCGGCTTATCGCAAAAGAAAGAAAAGAGAGAGGGAAATAAGTTCTTTCCTTAGGAAGACTGGCAAGGCTGTAAACAAGTTAGCTAAAACACAATCAAAGGCAAAAGTTGAAACGGTAAAACGATACAGTCACACCAATTCAGAAAAACTCTTACGAGAACAAGAAAAGGTGAAGTTGGTTGAAGAGGCAAAAATTGAGTACTCTACATTTCAAGAGTGGATAAATATACTTTCAAATATACTTCTAGAACGAGAAAGGGAAGCTTTTGACTGGGATTCTATCAGCAGCTCTAGAGGAAGCTATCAGAAACAAGAGTTTCAGCCGTCATCTCCTTTTGACTCTCCCAAAGAGCCAACTGAGGCTAGCGTCAGATACGATCTAGAGACAGAAAACTCTAGAATAATTTTTGTAGTACTTATTCTATTAATCAGTGTAGGTGCATTTTTCATCAAGACATGGATGGGGATTTTAGGAATTGTCTCTGCTGCAACTTTTCTCGTTGTCGATCG
>JAQCHG010000288.1 GCA_027619675.1 Cyanobacteriota bacterium | reverse complement strand
GATGCCTGTCCTGAGCGAAGTCGAAGGAGGGAGCCAGAAGGTAGGGTTATTCGCGCCAAGCTCAACTAGCTAACCTGAGCCGAGCGGGTTCATCCTTGTCGTGACAAGATTTTGCAGTTGATTGTCGCCGTGCTGAAAGGTGAGTCGATCCGCCATTGCTGGCGGGCTTGAACGTCGTTGCTGTCTATTTCTCTAGCAGGGTTCTTGCTTATAGTGGGGAAATGGGAGTTTGCGGGAGGTTGCCTGTGGCACGGCTAGCGCTGCTGAGTGTGTCGGACAAAACTGGGTTGGTGGAACTTGCCACCCGATTGGTGAATGATTTTGGGTTTGAAATCGTCAGCAGTGGGGGCACCGCTAAGGCGATCGCGGCGGCGGGGCTGCCCGTCACCAAAGTGTCTGACTATACGGGCTCTCCAGAAATCCTGGGGGGGCGCGTTAAAACCCTCCACCCTCGCATTCACGGCGGCATTTTGGGGCGTCCGGGCCTGCCCAGTGACCAGGCGGATATGGAGGCCAACGACGTGCGGGCCTTTGACTTGGTGGTGGTGAACCTTTATCCCTTTGAGCAAACCATTGCCCAACCGGACGTCACCCTGCCGGACGCCATTGAACAAATCGACATCGGTGGCCCCACCCTGCTGCGGGCGGCGGCCAAGAACCACGCCTACGTAACGGTGCTGTGTAGCCCCAGTCAATACGACCCCTATTTGGCGGAATTGGGCGACAACCAGGGCACCCTCTCCCCCACCTTTCGGATGGCCTGTGCCCGCCAAGCCTTTTGGCATACCGCTGGCTACGACCAGGCGATCGCCCAGTACCTCACCGCCCAAGACAGCACCGACACCGCCGCCGATCTGCCGGAACGGTGGACCCTCAGCGCCACCCAGCGCCAAAGCCTCCGCTACGGGGAAAACCCCCACCAGCCCGCCATCTGGTACCAGGTGGGCACCACCCCGACGGGGTGGGCTGGGGCCAACCTACTCCAGGGCAAACCCCTGAGCTACAACAACTTGGTGGATCTGGAAGCGGCCCGCCGCATCATCGCGGAATTTCCCGCCGCCGTCCCCGCCGCTGCGGTGTTGAAGCACACCAACCCCTGCGGGGTGGCCATTGCTGCCACCTTAGCCACCGCGTACGAAAATGCCTTCAATGCGGATAATGTGTCCGCCTTTGGCGGCATCGTTGCCCTCAACCAACCCATCGACAAAGCCACCGCCACCGCCCTGACCAAAACCTTTTTGGAGTGCATTGTCGCCCCTGGCTGCGACCCCGAAGCCACGGCCATTTTGGCCAAAAAAAGCAACCTGCGGGTGCTGATTCTAGAAGATCTGCACAGTGGCCCTACCCACCTACCTCGGGCGATCGCGGGGGGCTTGCTGGTGCAGGCGGCGGATGATGTGCCCGATGACCCCGCCACCTGGCAGGTGGTGACAGAGCGCAAACCCGACACCGCCCAATTGGAGGAGCTTTTGTTCGCTTGGCGGGTGGTGAAGCATGTGAAGTCCAACGCCATTGTGGTCACCCGCGATCGCACCACCCTGGGCATTGGGGCAGGGCAGATGAACCGGGTCGGCTCTGTGAACATTGCCCTGGATCAGGCGGGTGACGGTAGCCAGGGGGGCATTCTGGCCAGTGATGGCTTCTTCCCCTTTGATGATTCCGTCCGCACCGCCGCCGCTGCGGGGATCACCGCCATCGTCCAACCGGGCGGCAGCAAGCGGGATGCAGACTCCATCCAAGCTGCCAATGAATTGGGGATCGTCATGGCGTTCACGGGCGTCCGCCACTTCCTCCACTAACGTGACCGGGGGAGCCGTGAGAAACCCTGGTCGCGGATCCCAAAGCCTGGGTCGTCGCCGTCGGCAGGCGCGGCATGGGTGCAGCGGTGGATGTGCCCGACCTAAATCTGCACCAGCGGGGCTAGGCTCCCCAGTCGATCCCCGATGAAACCGTCTGTTCCTAAGATTTCTGTTACTGCGAATTACTGCGAAACCATGATGTCCCGGAGCGCCACTGTTAGCCGCACCACTGGAGAAACCGATGTGCGGGTGAGCCTGAACCTGGATGGTACGGGGCAATGCACCGTGAATACGGGCATTCCGTTTTTGGATCACATGCTGCACCAAATTTCCTCCCACGGGTTGATTGACCTAGAGGTGCAGGCTCAGGGCGATATTCACATCGACGACCACCACACCAACGAAGATGTGGGCATCACCCTGGGCATGGCGTTGAAACAGGCTTTGGGCGATCGCAAAGGCATCGTCCGCTTTGGCCACTTCGTTGCGCCCTTGGATGAAGCCCTGGTGCAGGTGGCCTTGGACTTTTCCGGTCGCCCCCACCTCAGCTATGGGTTAGAGATTCCCACCCAGCGCGTCGGCACCTACGACACCCAACTGGTGCGAGAATTCTTTGTCGCCGTGGTCAACCACGCCCAGATCACCCTTCATATTCGCCAATTGGACGGCATTAACTCCCACCACATCATTGAAGCCACCTTCAAAGCCTTTGCCCGTGCCGTGCGCATGGCCACCGAGGTGGATCCCCGCCGCGCCAGCCAAATCCCCAGTTCTAAGGGTGTGCTGTAGGCGATCGCAGTAGATCTGGGGACTATCACTGGGGTCTACGCCCGATACAGAATGGGCAGCCCCAGACCGCCTTTGTGACAGTATTGTGACCGAGAGCACCATTAATCAAAGGTTTACCTACCCGTAGAGATTGGGTAAACAGTCGTCCTCCCATCATCCATACGTGGGCAACCAACCAATACTAGGGTCACGTTGGTTAACACCGCCGTACCAGGATGCATCCAATGGAATTAGGACACTGCCTATCTACCGCTACAGCCATGACCCATCTCCATCTTGCTCCCCTGTCTGACGTGCAGGTGTTTCGGTTTTGCTACCGCCATGAAATCCATGAGGCGGCTTTTTACGATAACCAGGTTTTAAAACTAGCGGGGGTCTTTTTGTCTGAGCAGCGCCACGACGCGATCGCCTTGGCCGCCCGCCTCAGCCATGACTACTACACCCTCCTGACGGCTAACGCCAACCTCTACAAAATTTGGGTAGAGCGCGACTGCCGAGAGATCAATACCCCCTCCTCTCTGCTAAGGTTCTACTCCGCTTCCTAAAACAGCGCGGTGAATGTACCAATTCCTGGGGGAAAGGCAGAAGGACTAGTACCGCGCGGCGTAAAGTTACCAACCGTTTCTGGGGTGGGGAAGCAGAGGAGCCAGGGAGTCTGCGCTGAGGGTCTGTGTGCCTGCGTCTTCCTAGACCATCAAAAAGCGAGGTTGATCATCCGATCAACCTCGCTATGGCTGTGATGATGGTGATGGTGGCTATCGGTTACAGATGCTAAGGATCTGTGGTGATTAGCCACGATCGCACACCTTACGCAATGGTTTCTTCAGGGGTGGGGTGAATGCGATCGGGCAGGACCCAGCAGAGAATGGGGGACACGACGATAGCCATCAAAGAAACTACCAGGGTGATTTCCAAGCCTTGAATCAGAGAAGTGTTCAGCATAATCGCCTCCAAAATACATGAATGGGTATTGAGGCGCGTTCCTTCGGGGATTCCCTACTTCCGCCCCTGCTGGGTTGCGACCCAGGACCTTGATTTTCTGCGCTCAGGGGTGAACGTTGTTTCTGTATCTATTATTACCATTGTGCCCCCAGGGGGGCGCTACTTTTCACTAAATTTCATACTCATCCCTTAAGACAGCGTTACCCTCGTTGATGATTTTCCCAGGGAAAATGGGGTTGTCGCCGCCGTGGTTGTCGCCGCCAAGGTTAGGCTATGGTGGCCCAGGGCTTTCCAGCCCATCCCCTTAGGACCTCACCAGAGGCCATAAAAATACAAAACAGGCCACCAGAAATAACAAACTGCCCCCCAACCCCAGCCAGTCGCCGCTGCGCCAGGTGGATCCAGTGAAACAGAGGGCGGAGGCAATAAAGAGTACCCAGCCTGCGATGGGTACAGTTCGGTTGGGCTGGGGTCGAGCGTCCCTGGGGACTGGGCTACGATCATCGCTAGGCATGGGCTTCATGGGTAAAGGTAACGGCACGGTTCTATGGGTACACAAACAGCCGCTTGGCCGCACGGGTG
>JAQCHG010000287.1 GCA_027619675.1 Cyanobacteriota bacterium | reverse complement strand
AGGGGTCTGCGCCCTGAAAATGTATCGGACAACCCGATATCTGAGTCCAATGTCGGGCGGGAATGCCACTGATGGCAGGGCGCAAACCCATAGCCCAAGGGGCATGGCTTCGCGAGTGCGCCCCTACAGGAACGGGAATGCCGCTTAACCCGAACTCAGGTTCTTTTAGGGTCAGCCCTGGAGGGCTAGCTCTGAGGTGGACCACACCTGTCTGAGTAAATCCATAAAGGCAAAGACTGGTGGTGGCAGCAGGGCATCGGTCATTTGAATCACGCCGATCACCCGCTCCATTTGGGTGGGCAGTTCCGCCACTTGTAATTCGCGGGGAATCGGTTCCGCCGCTAGTTGGGCCATGATGGTCATGCCTAGCCCCTGCTGCACCAAGCTGATAATGGTGGAGTCTTCTTTGACTTCGTAGGCGGGGGTGAGGGCATAGCCCGCTTCGGCAAAGTAGCGCTGAATCAAATCTCGACAGCAATCGCCGTTGGGAGCCAGGATTAACGGGGTCTGGGTCAAGGTTTGCCAACTGACGGTGGCGGTTGGCTCGAAATAGGGCGGCAGGATGGCTACATAGCGATCGCGCAACAGCTCCCAGGCTTCAAACTCAGGGCTTGTTGGTAGATAGGTAAAGCCAATATCCGCTCGTCCGTGCCTGACCTCCGCCTCAATTTGGTGGTAGTGGGGCCATTCGTTAATGGTGACGGTCAGTTCTGGGTAGGTGTGGCGAAACTTGAGAATCACCTCCGGCAGCACGTGGGTGGCCACACTGCGAAAGCCCGCGATTCGCACTTGGCCTTGATGCAGCCCCCGAGCCTGCTGGGCTAACCGCCCCACCGTATCGAGGGAATGCAGAACCCGGCGGGCTTCCCGAGTGACTTGCGCCCCTAAGGGGGTCAGGGTTGCCCCCTGGCGGCTGCGGCTGATCAACATCACCCCGAGGGCTTCCTCTAGGGTGGCGATGGCGTGGCTAATGGCAGACTGGGACAGATCCAGGTGCAGCGCAGCGTCGCTGAAGGTGCCCGTGTCTGCGATCGCCACCAAGGCCCGCAGTTGGGAGGTTTTAATACGGTAGGGATTAATTTCACCCATCATGGCACCCAGTGGCTTCCTCCCATAATAGACGGGGTATCCCCCCGCATTGGCCTCGCCATGGTCGAATCCACCCTCACCGTCGCCATTCTCTTTATCGCCACGCTAGTATCGGCCACCTTTGGGTTTGGCAGTGCCTTGGTGGCCATGCCGTTGTTGACGATGGTGCTGGGGCTAAAAACCGCTACCCCCCTGTTTGCTCTGGTGGGACCGACCATTTCCGCCGTCATTCTGCTAACCCACTGGCGGCAGGTGGATTTTGCTGCTACTTGGCGGCTGGTGGTGGCCACCCTCTTGGGGATTCCCGTCGGCGTGCTAGGCTTGCGGCTATTGCCCAGTTTGTGGATCATCCACAGTATTGGTGTGATGTTAATGGCCTATGGCCTCTATCGTCTCAGCGGTGCCACCCTGCCCAAACTAATGTCGCCCCACTGGGCCTTGCCCTTTGGTTGGGTAGCCGGGGTCTTGGGCGGTGCCTACAATACCAACGGCCCCCCAGTGGTGGTGTACGGCAACATGCGCCGCTGGCTACCAGAGCAGTTCCGCGCATCCCTCCAGGGCTATTTTTTTCCCACTGGGCTTGGAATTTTAGTGAGCCATGGCCTCGGGGGCCTATGGACAACCGAGATTTTTCACCTGTACGGCTTGGCCCTACCGGGCATCTTCACCGCGATCGCCCTGGGCAGTTGGTGCAACCATCACCTTTCGGTGGCACAGTTTCAACACTGGCTATCGTTGCTGTTGATTGGGCTAGGCATCATGCTGTGGCTGTAGGACCCTTGCATTTCCCGAGTTAGCCATCCAAAATCAAAAATCCCATGACCGCTACGCCGACCCTGCCCCACCCCTGGACCCTCCGCGATCGCACGTTTTATTGGGGGAAACGCACCTACGTAATGGGGGTGCTCAACACCACCCCCGATAGCTTTAGCGATGGGGGGCAGTTCAATACCCTGGCTGCCGCCTTAGCCCAAGCCCAGGCCCTGGTGCAGGGGGGCGTGGACATTTTGGATATTGGCGGTCAGTCTACCCGACCCGGTGCCGCTACGGTGCCGGAGGAAGAGGAGGTGCGGCGGGTGGTGCCCATCATTGAAGCCATTCGTCGCAGTGATGAGGCCGCCCTCGCATCGACGGTGATTTCCGTGGACACCACGCGGGCCTCGGTGGCGCGGGCGGCGGTGCGGGCGGGGGCCGATGTGGTGAATGATATCTCCGGAGGCACCTTTGACGATGCCATGCTGGCGACGGTGGCGGATCTGGGGGTGCCGATCATCTTGATGCATATTCGGGGCACCCCTGCCACCATGCAGCAGCAGACCGATTATGGAGATTTGATGGGCGAGATTTACAGCTTTTTGGAGCGCCAAGTGGAGAATGCGATCGCGGCAGGGGTGAGCCAGGGCCACATCGCCATTGATCCCGGCATTGGGTTTGCCAAAAGCTATCCCCAAAACTTGGAAATCCTACGTCAGATTCCCGCCCTACGGCCCCTGGGGTGTCCAATTTTAATCGGCCCTTCCCGCAAAAGCTTTATTGGTTGGATTTTGGATCAGCCCGATCCCCAGCGGCTGGTCTGGGGCACGGCGGCGGCCTGTTGTGGGGCGATCGCCGGAGGCGCAGACCTGCTACGGGTCCATGATGGTCGCGAAATGGTGGAGGTGGCTAAAGTCGCCGATGCCATCTGGCGATCCCAGCCTTAAGGTAGGGGATCGGTGGAACCGTAGAGTTCCGGCATTTTATTCGATGGGGGCAGACTCTTGGCGTCTCGGGTTTCGATGTAGCCGGTGTAATAGGCCCCGGACTCGATTTCCAGGGCACCCGCCACCACATCCCCTTCTAGGCGGGCGGTGCGGCTCAGGGTGAGTTTGCCTTCCGCAAAGACCCGCGCCTTGAGCACCCCCTGCACAATGATGTTGGTGGCTCGTACCTCTGGCCCCTCCACCAGCCCGGTGGCGGAGATTTCCAAGTCTCCCTTGATATCTACGGTGCCGTGGATAATGCCATCCACCCGCAACATGCCTTCGGCATGGAGAATCCCTTCAAATTCGGTTTTTTGGCTGAGATAGGTCAACAGGGGAGCCGATTTGCGCCTAAACATGGGTGACGTCAACCTCTAAAATGCTTGATTTCGCCAGGTGGATTGATGACTTTAGACGGGGTGTGTATGGCGATCGCCCGCCGGGAACCCTGAACTTTTCTCTGGCCTAAGCATAAAGGAAAACCCGGATCATATCGCCGGGGTTCCCGGTGCCCGTCTGCTGTTGGCAGCGTAAAGGAGCCATGCCCAGGGTTCATCGGTGGGGCTGCTGAAGTTCTCACGGTTTGGGAACACGTGCCAAGACCCTGGCCTACCCCCAGGATTTACGTAGTCACCATCACTGGTACCACCGATAGCGTTCGGATTCCCTGGTCCCCCAACCGCTAGGGAATCAATTCCCTGGCTCACAGCGGACGTCCGTTGAAACGGACCCTTGAGGCCGAAATAGGCAGGGAGTCCATTTTTAATGGACGGTGCCTGTGAGCCTGGAATTTGAATTCCAGGCGGGGTATGGGTGTTGAGACTTCCGCCGCAGAGTACTAGGAAAAGCAATTAGCGCGGGGATGGAAGTTACAGCCCCCCATCTCCCACCCCAACAAACGGAGGGCTTACGCCAGTAGAGGCAGGGGTTGAGCCGCAGCGGAAAACAGCACATCCTCAGAGACCAAGGCCAGATCCTGATCAATCCATACCAGGGCAGCGGATTGTACCTGCCCCCCTTGCAGGGTCACGAGGGAAAAGTTACGGCGGCAGGTGGTGTCCGTTTGCACAATGCGGGGGACGCTGGCGGCGTTGAGGTACACCGTGCCCCCGGCGTCGGTGCAGAGCCGCTGGCGCTGGATGTCTTTGCGGTGGCGCAGGCCGTGGTGCATGTGGCCAAAGGTGACCAGGGGCACCTGCTTGCCCATGGCTTTAGCGTGGGCGATCGCCGCTGCCAGGTCCGGGTCGCCATAGTCGCCCCCCAGGGGTTTCCAGTCACGGCCACAGGGAGACTCGGGGCGATCG
>JAQCHG010000286.1 GCA_027619675.1 Cyanobacteriota bacterium | reverse complement strand
GGGGCGGGGGGCGATGGGGGTGGGGCCCCCCAGTTAACGTCTTCCAGGTTCCAGTCCGCCGCATCGTCGGCCCCCAGGGTAGGGGATATGGGCTGGGCCGCCGCCGTTGTCCCCACGATGTCATCATCACTCCACAGGTCGTCTGCCGCCGGGTCTCCTGCGGCCCCACCGTCTACCCCTGGGACCGAGCCTGCTGGGGAGGGCATGTCAGGCTCCGGTGGATTGTCCGCCGGGGAGGGGGCATTCGCTCCCGCCATTGGTGTCTCCCCCTTGTCGTCGGGGGGCATGGGTTTAGACTCCTGGCTCATGAACACGTCCTCTAGCCTCTCCGCTATTCTCTCCCAATCCCCCCCGAGGTAAACCGCCGTCAGGCCGACGATCCGCTGCGGAGGGATGGATCACCGCCGCCTGAGCTTCTAGGAAAATTCAAAGAAATGCTTAGAAACTTGGGTTAAGCTCATGGTTAAGTAACAAAAGTTAAGGCTATTTTCAGGTGAAGCGTGAAGAGTTTGGGGCTGTGTGCAGGTGTCATGACCCGCTCTGATAATTGGTTTGAAGTGCCTTGAAGTATCCTGACTTCCAATGCTGCATGGTAGGTGATGCTATCGATTCTAATTCCGCCATGGCCCCCAGGGAATTGCTACAGGAGTCTGCTGCCCGCGCAATTTTAAACCTACAAGGCAAGCGGTTGCTGTTAATCAATAGCTGCGCGATCGCCTGTGTGGCCATTATTTGGACGGTTGAGGCGCGATCGGGGCAAAGCAATGGCTTTGATCACTGGGCCTATCCCCTCATGTTGTCGGCCCTGTCGCTATCTGCCGGGCTCTTGCTAAGACCTGCCGACGATGCATCCTGGCGCTTGCGATTAGCCAAACTGCTCTCCATCGGTAGCGCCACGGGCTATGTGTTAACCCAGGTGCAGATCGCGATTCAAAACTACCCCCTGACCCTCAGCACCTACAGTCAATATTCCATTTGCCTCTGGCTGCCCCTGCTATATGTCCTGAACTTTCTATTTCTCAACGCCCGTACAGCCGTAATTACCTCCAGCGGCATCTATGCCTCTCTGGTGGCATCGGCGTTGGTGAAATGGGTGCGGGATGGGTTTGACATCCATTTCTCAGACCAAATGGGGCTATTGCTGACGGTGCTGATGTCCCACCCGGTTTACATCATTGCCTTGGCGGGCATCACCAGCCTGCACCAGGCGTTGATGCAGGCCCAAGCGCATTCCGCTGCAAGTGCGCGGGCTGCAAGTGTAGATTATCTGACGAATGTGGCCAATCGTCGGGCCTTGGGCGATCGCCTCAAGCAATGGTTAGACAAGGCTCAACCCTGCACCGCCCTGCTGCTGGATCTGGATCGGTTCAAGGCCATCAACGATACCTATGGGCACGATTGCGGGGACCAGGTGCTGGTGGCAACGGCCCAGCAATTAACGGCCATCTTGCCTGCCGATGCCCTCGTGGGGCGCTGGGGTGGGGAAGAGTTTCTGGTGCTGCTGGCCACGGATCAGATGCCAACGGCCCTGCACTGGGCGGAGGTCTGCCGTAAACACCTGGCTCAGTATGTCCACCCCCAAGTGGGGACGGTGACCACCAGCATGGGGGTGGCGATCGCCCAACCGGAGGACACCCCCGCCAGTCTAATCAAGCGGGCCGATGCTGGACTCTACATCGCTAAACGTCACCGCAACCAGGTCTACTGCTGGCAAGAAGCCCCCCAGGCTGCTTAAGCTCATGATCCCAACCTTGACCCACAGCGGGACCTGAGGGATGGGGAGCGGAGGGGTGAGGGAGCCAGGGTTCTGTGATGTCTTTAGGGTTGACAACCCCTTAGTCTCGCTCGGCGTAAATAACCCTACCGTCTAGCTCCCTGGCTCCCTGGCTCCCCTGCCCAAGGAAACGGTGCGCAAATTGACGCCGTGCGGCCCTAGTCTCGCCCGAGGGGGACGGGGGAAATGTCGAGATCGGGGCGCAGCGATCGCGCTTCCCGTAGATAGACGTGGCGCACCTCCCCATGGAGGACGGGCAGTTGGGCATGGATCAACAGGCGCACACATTGGCTGAGGCTACCCGGTACATGCATCTGCTGCACATCCAGTAGGGGCACCGCATCCCAACCGGGGCGCTGGCGGGCGGCGGCGGCGGGGAAGAGGGCATCTAAATCACGGGTGACGGAAAAGGTAACGCTGATCAGGTGCTCGGGGCTGAGGCGATTGACCCGTTCTACCATATCGAGGAGTTCATGCACGGCTGCGGCAATGGCATCAGCGGTGTTTTCTGGGACGGTAATCGCGCCGCGAATTGCCTGAATACGCCACTCCACACTGACATCCTCCATCCTGGTTAACGCATCGAATCAACAGCTTTAGCTATGGACGCCACCATATCAGCCTCAATCCTAACAGGCGGCTATGTCGTCGCTCCCCAGCCTGAGGGCAGGACGATGATGGCGGTTAGATCAGGCCCCTGGGGCCTGGTCTAACTCCAACCCTAGGGACGATAGAGCCACAGGGGTAGGCCCCTGGTGGTGACTTCAAACACTAGCCATGCGGCGGCGGCTTGGAGCTTGGCCCCGGTGTGGGGGGCGATCGCCTGCACCAACCCTTCGCTGCGCCCCGGCAGCAGCCGCTGCCAGGTGGGCTTGCGGGCCTTGAGGGTTTGGCATTCTGCCTTGTCGGGGTCTAGCCCCGCCAGTTCGGCGGCCCAGCGGCGGGCATCTTCTTCGGTGCCCAGGCGATCCACCACCCCCAGGTCGAGGGCCTGTTCCCCCGTGAAGATGCGGCCATCGGCAAAACTCCGCACCGTCTCTTCCGCCAGGTTGCGCCCCTCCGCCACGGTTTTGACAAACTGGCCGTAGCTGACATCAATGAGCTGTTGCAGGATGGTTTTCTCGGGGTCGGTCAACTCCCGGTCAAAGGCCAGAATGTCTTTGTAAGGACCCGATTTAATCACCTTGAAGGAGACGCCGACCTTGTCCAACAGGCGCTCTAGGTTGTTGCCCCGCAGGATGACGCCGATGCTGCCGGTGATGGTGCCGGGGTTGGCGACGATGTGGTGGGCACCGACGCCGATGTACACCCCACCGGAGGCGGCAATGTTGCCAAAGCTGGCCACGATGGGAATATCTTGGCCCAACCGCCGGAGGGCGGCGTAAATTTCTTGGGAATCTCCCACGGTGCCGCCGGGGCTATCGATGCGCAGCAGCAGGGCCGGGAATTTCTTTTCCCGCACTTCTTCTAAGGCTTCGAGTACCTGCTTCCGCATGGTGGCGGCGATCGCCCCCACCACTTCGATGCGGGCAATGGATTTACGAGAGCGCGACTTAAAGGGCCAAACCATAGACGGGCACATCACCAAAACACTATGCGATCGTCCGGTTTCTTGCTGGCCGCCGCTGGGCCTAGGCCCGGTGAACGGCGATCAAATCGAGACGGAGCCCACCGAACCCCTGGCCCGTCAGGCATCTGACCCACCCAGGGGCTTAACCCCTGGGCAACCAGATACAGCCATGGCGGAGGTTGGTTGCGCCCGTCCCTAGGACGTATCGCCCATTGTATCCCCCGGTTTGGGCTCCTGTCGGGCTGGGGGTGGCGGGCAGCGCCCCGTTCGGGTCGTAGCCAGGGCGGTTCACATTCCTTAAGATGAAGGTTGATTTCCTTAAGCTTGCGTTTACCCATGGCCCTTTCCCCGCCCCGATCCCTGTGGTCAGCCCTGTTTTTGATTTCTCCTTTCTTCCTGTGGGGCACGGCCATGGTGGCGATGAAAGGGGTGATTCCTGAGACGGAGCCCTTCTTTTTGGCGGGCACGCGGCTGTTACCCGCTGGGGTGCTGGTGCTGATGGCGGCGGCGGCGATGGGGCGGCCCCAGCCCACGAGCTGGCGGGGGGGGGCCTGGATTGCCCTCTTTGCCCTGGTGGATGGGGCGCTCTTTCAAGGGTTTTTGGCCCAGGGCTTGGTGCGGACCGGGGCGGGTTTGGGCTCGGTGATGATTGATTCTCAACCCTTGGCGGTGGCGTTGATGGCCCGCTGGTTGTTTGCGGAGCAGGTGGGGCCAGTGGGCTGGCTGGGGCTGGGGTTTGGGCTGACGGGCATTGCCCTGCTGGGGCTGCCGGATCAGTGGATTTTGGGGCTGTTCCA
>JAQCHG010000285.1 GCA_027619675.1 Cyanobacteriota bacterium | reverse complement strand
GTCCCAGAAAACCTCCCCAGGGAGGCTGGGGCCACCACACTACAATCGTCATAGAGCGCATACAGGACAAGACCGTGACCGATACCCATGGGGACACCCCCCAATCTGGCCCTGGGGCCGCCATCCTACCCTGCGAATTTGACACCATCGAAGCGGCCCTGATGGATTTGGCGGCGGGACGGGCCATTGTGGTGGTGGACGACGAAAACCGCGAAAACGAAGGGGATGTGATCTGCGCTGCCCAGTTTGCTACCCCTGACTTAATCAACTTTATGGCGGTGGAGGCGCGGGGGCTGATCTGCTTGGCCATGACGGGCGATCGCCTCGATCAGCTGGATTTGCCCCTGATGGTGACCCAGCGATCCTTTGAGGATGAAAACGAACAGACCGCCTTTACCGTCAGTATTGACGCCGCCCTGCACTGGGGGGTGACCACGGGCATCTCCGCTGAAGACCGTGCCCGCACCATTCAAGTGGCCCTCAACCCCCAGGCCAAACCGGAGGATCTGCGCCGCCCCGGCCACATTTTTCCCCTGCGGGCCAAGGACGGGGGGGTGCTGAAGCGGGCTGGCCACACGGAGGCGGCGGTGGATTTATCTCGGTTGGCGGGGCTGTACCCGGCGGGGGTGATTTGCGAAATTCAAAACCCCGATGGCTCCATGGCCCGCCTGCCGGAACTGGTGGACTATGCCCGCCAACATGGCCTGAAGCTGATCAGCATCGCCGACTTGATCAGCTATCGCCTAGAGCATGAGCGGTTTGTGCAGCGGGAGGCGGTGGCCAACCTGCCCACCCAGTACGGTGACTTCCAGATTTACGCCTACCGCAACCACCTAGACAATTCAGAACATGTGGCCCTGGTGAAGGGGGACCCCGCCACCTTTAAGGATGAGCCCGTAATGGTGCGGGTGCATTCCGAGTGTTTGACTGGGGATGCCTTTGGCTCCCTGCGCTGTGACTGCCGCATGCAGCTCCAGGCGGCCCTGAAGATGATCGCCGCCGCTGGACGGGGGGTGGTGGTCTATCTGCGACAGGAGGGGCGGGGCATTGGCCTGGTCAACAAGCTCAAGGCCTATTCCCTGCAAGACATGGGACTGGACACGGTGGAGGCCAACGAGAAGCTGGGGTTGCCCGTGGATCAGCGCAACTACGGCATTGGGGCACAAATTCTGAATGACATTGGGGTGCAGCAGTTTTGCCTAATCACCAACAACCCCCGCAAGATCGCAGGGCTAAAGGGTTACGGTTTGGAAATGGTGGACCGGGTCCCCCTGATCATTGAGGCGACGGCCCACAATTCCCACTATCTAGAAACCAAGGCCCAGAAGCTGGGCCATTTGCTGCTGCAAACCCACCTGGTGACCGTGGCCCTGCGGTGGGCTGGCCCCGCCTTGACCGCCCAGCAGCGCCACGATCGCCTCGAAAAAATCCGTGCCTTGGCCCGCAGTCATCAACTCTTGGCCCAAGAGGAGGCGCGATCGGTGGCGGTGGCCCTGTTTGGTCGCGGCACGCTGATGGTGCAGATTGGTTTCGATCGCCCCCAGGCGGTCATGGCGGACTGGTACACCCAGCCAGAAAATCCCTACCGTCAGGCGATCGCGGCGGCCCTGGATGAACTCAGCCGTTGGCCCGATTTAGATCAACTGGAATTCCTGTTGTCTACGGGTAGCGACCCCATTACCCGGCTCCAGGTGCGCCTGGATCGTGAGGTGATGCCCCTAGGCACCACGGCCCCCTCTAGCTTGGGCGATCGCTGGCGCACCCAACGGGTCTATGTGCTTACCCGTCAAGGGGCATAGCATGGTGGGTCTATATGGACGCACCCTAGGGGACCTGCCCGGTGATGTTGCCAGCGGGATCGTAATGGCAGACGAGGATATCGCGATCGGCGGTGGTGGCGAGCCCACACCCCACACTGGTGGTATTGCGCCAGATGATTTGGGTGTAATGGCCAATGTCCTGCCAACTCCCTGTGTTGGAGGCCGCATCAGAAAAGGGTTTACCGGGGATGAAATACTGCTGCTCTGCCCCCCACAAATTCACCAGGCCGGTCAGGGTGTAGGCCCCCGGTGGGCCACCAGTAGCCAGATTTTCCCCCGCCCCATTTCGGAAGGCGCGATCGCTGTGGTAGAACGCCCCTTCCGCCGCCAACTGATCGGCCCACCCCTGGGCAGAGGTGGCTAAAGTGGGGGACCAGGCCAAACCGCTTGCCCCCACCTCCGTCCGGTAGCGGTTGTGGGCTTCTAGCAGTTCTCGGGCAAAGGCACTGTTGCCTGCGGTGGATGGGGCCGCTGTTCCAGCGCTACCCTCTCGGGGGAACTCGGTGATGTTGAGGTCATAGCGGAAGCCCCGGTTCGCCACAAAGTCCCCAATCCAGATGTCATAGGTGCCTGCCGCCAAGGCACCTGCGTATTCCGGCAGGAGGGTACCATTGCTGTCATCTACGCAGATAAACTCGCCGGTTTTGGCATTACGCATCACCAAGGACACGTCTTCGCTGGCGTTGACGAAAATCCGCAGGTAGCTGAAGGACTGCTCCACCGTCAGTTGGTGGTCCGGCACCCCCGACAGGTTGATGTCTCCGCCAAAGCCGCACTGGCTGGGCACGGCATCTGAGCCGCCAGAGACTCCGCTGCCCGTGGCCGGGTCGGGCAAAAAGCCCGGTGCCAGGGAGAAGGTTTCGTAGCTGGCGATCGCGACGGTTTGCGCCGGTTCCGTCGGGGGGGGCGGGGTCGTGTTGCCCGCAGCCGGGGTAGCGGCTCCGCAATCGTACAACCGCACGATCGCCGCTGCGGTAAAGGCGCGGGTAGCCCCAGCATTGGGACCAAAGTTAACCCCCTGTTCATTCAAGGGCGTGGCCACATTGCAGTAGCCTGACATGTAGGTAATGGTGTCGTTGGCCCAGTGATCGCTGGTGTCGCTAAAGGTGAAGGTGGGCTGCTGGGGCCGACCGCTGAAATAGCGATCGCTTACCTTTTTCAACATGGCCATCAACTCCGCCCGCGTCACCGTCTGGGTCGGGCGGAAGGTGCCATCGGCGTAGCCCGTCACAATGTCATTGGCGGCAGCGTAGGCAATTTTGCTGGCACTCCAACGGCTGGGGGTGACGTCTTGGAAGCGGTTGGGTTGCCCGGTGAGTTGATCGTCCGTGACGCCAATGGCGGACAGCAAAATCGATACCGCCTGTTCCCGAGTCACGGAATTGTTGGGGCGAAAGGTGCCGTCCCCAGGTCCCGCAATGAAGCCTAGGTTAGCGGCGCGGATAATTTCCGCCTGGTAGATGTTGCCCCCGATGTCAGAGAACGCCGCTTGGGCCAGTTGGATGGGGGCGGCGTCGATGGTCTGTGCCCAGCCCTGGGTGGGGGGCAGGGCGATCGCCCCAAGGGTCGCGATCGTCGCTGCCATCCCCGCGCCAAGGCGGGTAAACGGTGGGTGGGTCATGGCCATCTCGGGTGTCCTTAAAAGAGGCAAAATCGCGTTCAGCGTAGCATTTGCCCCCCACAACCACCACGGCTAGACGCCGTTTGCAAATTTTCGCAACCGTTACAGCCCGGTTGCCATGGCCAACCAACCCATAAAAAAACGCAGGCCACTAGGAAGGGCCTGCATTTCAGAAACCGCTACAACCCTTAGGCTTCGCGATTGTTCAAGAAAGTCTGAAGTTGTCCGAGGGCGGCCTTACCGATATTGAACACGGCCCAACCACCAGCCAGCAGAACGGGAGCCAAAACCACCAGAATGCGCCAATCCATTGCTGGACCTCCTATCCGTTAGACGACTTAATCCACTGTCACAATCTTCTCATAATTGTATCAATACCCGCCAAAATTGCAGCCCTAGGGGCTGTCATCTAGGGAGCCGCCACCAAACTTAGGGCTTCCCCCGTGAGGCTAAAGGCCCGCACCTCAGTGATTCGCACCGCCACCGTCTGGCCCCGCAGGTCATCAATATTGCCCGCAAAGAAGGCGAGGCGATTCCCTCGGGTGCGGCCCATGACTTGGCGGGGATCCTTCGGGTTGACATCCTCCACCAGCACCTCTTCCACCCGCCCGGCATAGCGTTGGGAGCGCTCAGCCGCCCGTTGGGCAACAAGGTGGTTGAGGCGCTGGAGGCGATCGCTTTTTTCTGCCTCACTGAGTTGAC
>JAQCHG010000284.1 GCA_027619675.1 Cyanobacteriota bacterium | reverse complement strand
CGCCAATTGATCGAAGCGATCCCCGTGGGCAGCCTAGAGCGCATTCAGACCCTACAGGCCGAGCGGGCGATCGCCTCTTAGCCGCACTGTACTAAAATCCCCCGCCTTCCGTATCGTCCTCTTCGTCCTCATCATCCATTTCATCCACCATGTTGGGACTGATCAGGGTGATGTCAAACTCATCGGGGGGCAGGGTAGAGGCCGCATCCCGGCGCAGTTGATAGTAAATCGCACGAGCCTGGGGACCGAAGACAATTTCATCCTCGTTCTTGAGATCGTGGGCTTGCAACTTGCGGCCATTGATCAACATGCCGTTGGCGCTGGGCTTGCCCTTCAGATTGCCATCCACAATGCGGTAGTAAAAGGTATTGTCATCCCGAGGCAGTTGCACCAGGGTGGCGTGGTGGCGAGACACAAATTGAGAGGACAGCCGGATATCACACTTAGGATCCCGCCCGATGGAATAGACCGAGCCGTCGAGCATGATTTCTCGCCTACCCTTGCTATCTTCCACAATCAGAATGTTACTGAGCTGAGATTCTGAAGCCATTCTCTACAAAAAGCAATAGTCGATTGCGCTAATTACGATGCGGCGAAGGATGAACCCCAGGTCAAGGGCTAGATCGACAGCAATCATTGGGAATCAGAGGTAACTGTAACACTACATTGGGGTCGTGGGGCAGGCCCGCAGCAAACTGTGTCATATCCCAATGCCCGCAGTTCTGGGCTGACCTGGATTCAGGGTAATGGCCCAGCGGGTGCCACTCACCCACTTTGAGGAATCCCAATCCTGAAGCAATACCGCTAATCACCCCCACGTATATTTCAGACCTAACCAAGCACTAGCCGTATAGGGCAATGGGCTCTTTGGTGGCGTAGGCGTAGGCGTCAAACTCACCGATGTAGGTGGTGTGGGTAATCACCCCCCCTTGGGGATGCCAAAGGTGCAGGTGCAGGGCGGGGGGCTCCATCACAAAGGCATTGCCCCGATCAGATTGCAGCCGTAGGGCCACTTGATGGGCAACGCTGGGGGCAACGCTCCCCAGGGTGCCTGCCCAGCGCACCTGTACCGGGCGATGCAGGTGGCCGCACAGCACCCGCTCCACCTGGGGATATTGGCGGATGATGGTGGCCAGGGCCTCTGCCCCGTGGCAGTTGATCACATCCATACCGGGCATCCCGGTGATGAAGGGGGGATGGTGCAGGGCGACGATGGTGGGCTCGGGATGGTGGGCGAGCTGATCCGCCAGCCAATCTAGGGCGGCGGGGGATAGTGTCCCATAGCTGGCCCCTGGCACCAGGGTGTCAAGGACCAAAATACGGACGGGATATCCGGTAATTGCGTACTGGATGGCTCCGGTGGCGGGCACGTAGGGGCGATCGCCAAACACAGCGCGAAAGGCATCGCGATCGTCGTGGTTGCCCAAGGCGAGATATAGGGGAGCTTGGAGAGGAGCTACGAGATCCGCTAGCACCGCATATTCCGCCACAGTACCCTCATCCACCAAATCCCCCGTGGCCAGCACTAGGTCAGGCTGGGGATTGAGTCGATTTAAATGGGCGATCGCCGCCCGCAGAAACCCCTGGGTATCCACATGGCGGTACAGCCTGGGGGCTGTGGTGATGTGCAGATCCGAAATTTGAGCAATGAGCATGGGCGAATAGGGTGATGGCTTGCCGCCTCAAACCACTGTAGCCCAAGCCTCAGAAGCGTTCCAAGGGTAGAGATATTTCAGGCAGATGGCCGACTAGGTTCCGAAGAGACGACCTAGCAGCTCTTGGTTGGTGGGCTTGGGCTTGTCAGTATTGCTAGGGGTTGCCCCCGCGATCGCAGCTAAGTCTGTGAGGACCTGCTGTACCTTCTCACCCGCCTGATCAGGCTGATTTCGGGAATAGGGGGATTTCATAGGGAAGTACCAGCTACGCCAAACTACGAGGGAAAGCCGTTTGCGGCATCGTAAACTTCCCGTAAGGGGAGAGCCAAGGGGGTGAGACCCCTCGGTCTTCCCTTTGGCTCTGCTATAGATGGCGTGGCGCGCTTCGAACCCTGCCATCCGGGTAGCTCTGGGTTGTCCCAAGCGGTGATGGCAGCGCTGTTAATCGTTCCAGCCCTATCGATAGGCAAAGATGCCAGGGGCATAGGCTTCAATAACTTTGCCCGTGCGGTGGCAGGTGATCATCAAGTAATCACAGTGGGGGCACTGGGTCCGCACGACACCGCTGTCGGCGAGATAATGCCGCTCAGCATCGCGGCCACAGTTGGGGCAATGGGTCGTGTGTGAAGCAAGTTGCATTTCTCGGGCCTCCGCAGGTGACGAACCAAATCAAAAAGCGATCGCCCCGAAGTCAACTTGCTGTCTGAGCGGCAAGAACTGTTGAGGGATCGCAACAGTATTAACGTTTAGCAATAACGATGAATACTTCAAAATGGTATTTCAAAAAAAAGCCTCTTTGCAACCATCCCAAAGTCTGAAATACATGGATTTAACCCTACTTGGAGTTGATCCCTATGCTATTAGTGCTGTCAAAAGGCTTGCACCATAAGGACTTGAGCACTCGACAGGATGGCCTCAAAAAGGAAACTTAAACAATTATTTAATTGGTTTTTTAATCCCGCTTTGCCAGCAAATATTAAAACTTCTGGTGGATGCAAGCTGGGGGCTTAATGATCTGATATATGAGTCTCACCTGCGCCCCAAGGGCTGATCTTGAACCCGGTGACCATGGCCCTTGGGGATCAACCATTAGCCATCCTCCTCCCAACAGGGCCGAAGCAATCCTATGGGATTTAGGCCCCAGGGCTGCCAGCATTTTCCCCTAAATTGCTGGGGGCAAACTCTCAGGAAACTCTCAGGCAGGGGGCTCTAGGCCACCCGGAATCTTCTGACTGATGTCAGTAGGATGGAGGGAAGTTCCACGTCACTCGGGGTTGGCCATGGCCAGTATCCTGCAATCTTCCGTTGGTCTCCTGCGATCGCGCCTGTCTCGCCGCATCGTGGCCTGGGTCTTTTTGAGCATCATCACCATTGAGGGGATCATCTTCGTCCCCGCTTTTTTTAGGCGACGGCGGGAGAACCTACGGGAACTGGAGGTGGTGTCTTCTGAGGTCCTCTTCAACATCAAAAACAATGCCATGGACGGCATGTCCCCCGCCATGCTGCTGGATGAAGTGGCCCAGAGCCTCAAACCCGACTCGGTAATTCGCGGCCTCGGCCTCTATAAGGCTGACGGCACCGTGGTGGAGATCATGGGTGAAGCCCCTGAGATCACCTGGGCTCAGGTGGCGCAACAGGGTACGGTGGTGCGCCAAGTTAACCAGGCGGGCGATCGCTATGACGTGGCCTGGCCCAGCCATTTTTTTCAAGACGATTACATTCTGATGGTGCGCCACGATGCTACCGGGGTGAACCGCGAAATGGTGCAATACGCCCTGGCCATCGCTGGGTTGGTAATCATCATTTCCGCCTTTGTTACCTTCGTCACCATCCTGGTGCTAGAGCGGATTTTAATCGTCCCTATTTTGCACCTGCGGGATGATTTGATGGCTGCTGGGGCAGCGGTGGGGCGGGATGAACAGCCCCAGTTCCACAGTGCTGCTTGCCATCGCGGGGATGAGTTGGGGGAAGTGGTGCAAGCCTTTCAGGACATGTATGGGCGGGTATGGCAGGAAATTCGCGATCGCAAATTGGCCCAGGCTGCCCTTCAGGAAGAGAAGCAAAAATCAGAAAAATTG
This sequence comes from Cyanobacteriota bacterium, assembly GCA_027619675.1. Classification (GTDB taxonomy): domain Bacteria; phylum Cyanobacteriota; class Cyanobacteriia; order Phormidesmidales; family Phormidesmidaceae; genus PCC-6406. Next base: position 411 of record JAQCHG010000284.1, on the reverse strand, counting down.
CTGCTCAACATCCTGCCCATGTCCATTGCCGACCAACTGAAGGTCGAGACCGGGGCGATCGCCTCCCGCTTCGATGAAGCCACCATTCTGTTTGCCGACATTGTGGACTTTACGGGGCTCGCGGCCCATGTTTCCCCCAGCGAATTGGTGCAGTTGCTCAACGACATTTTTTCCGCCTTTGACTGCATTGCCGACCGCCTAGGGCTCGAAAAGATCAAAACCATTGGTGACGCCTACATGGTGGTGGGGGGCCTACCCACCCCCCGCACCGACCATGCCGAAGCCATTTTGGCCATGGCGGTGGAGATGTTGCAGGTGACCAAAACCTTCCAGCGGGGGGACGGCAACGCCTTTCAACTGCGCATTGGCATCAATACGGGGCCGGTGGTGGCGGGGGTGATTGGCATCAAG
>JAQCHG010000283.1 GCA_027619675.1 Cyanobacteriota bacterium | reverse complement strand
CCCTGGTGCAAGAAATCCAGAAGCCGATCACGCGGCGGCAGGGCTATTTCATCCGGGGCAAATTTGAACAACTCAACCGCAATCAACCCTTTTCGGCCCTGTTGGCGGCTTTGGCGGATCTGGTGGCGCAGGTGCTGGGCGAACCGGAGGCCCAACTGCAACAGTGGCGCTGGCAAATTACCGACGCGATCGGCGGCAATGGTCAACTGCTGATTGATGTCATCCCGGCCCTAGCGCAGATCATTGGCCCCCAACCGCCCCCCGTTGCCCTGACGGGCACCGCCGCCCAAAACCGCTTTACCCTGCTGTTTCAGCGGTTCATTCAGGTGTTTGCAGCGGCGGATCATCCCCTGGTGATGTTCCTAGACGACCTCCAGTGGGCGGATTTGGCCTCCCTGGACCTGATCCAACGGCTGCTGGGGGATCTGCCCTGCCCCCATCTGCTGGTGATGGGAGCCTACCGCGACCATGAGGTGTCGGCGGTGCATCCCCTGATGCTCACGTTAGAAGCCCTCCGTAGCCAGGGGGTGATGGTGACCACCCTGACCCTGCCGCCGCTGACGGTGGCCCACCTGACGCAACTGGTGGCGGATACCTTGAGTTGTGCCCTGCCGTTGGCGGAGCCCCTGGCGGCTTTGGTATATCAAAAAACCCAGGGTAATCCTTTCTTTGCCACCCAGTTTTTGCAGGCCCTCTACCAAGACGGCGCAATCACCTTTGATATCACCCAGGGGCGCTGGCAATGTGACCTGGTGCAGGTGCGGCAAGCGGCCCTGACGGAGGATGTGGTCACCTTTATGGCCCAGCAGTTGCAAAAGCTGCCTGCCCACACCCAGGCCATCTTGACCTTGGCGGCCTGCATTGGGAACCCCTTTGACCTGGGCACCCTGGCCCTGGTGTCGGGGCAACCGGAGGATGAGGCCGCGATCGCCCTCTGGGAAGCCCTGGAACTGGGGTTAGTGTTGCCCCAGAGTGAGCTGTACACCTTTTATTACACCCTGCCAGAGGCGGGTGTCCTGGCCTTGCCGCCCTTGGGAGCCCCCGACCTCACCTACAAGTTCCTCCACGATCGCATCCAGCAAGCGGCCTATTCCCTCATTCCCACCGACCAAAAGCCCTACACCCACTACACCATTGGCCAATGTCTGCTGGCGAAGGGGTCGGCAGAGCAACGGCAGGCCCATCTGTTCACCATCGTTGACCACCTCAACCAAGGGCGATCGTGCCTCACCAGTGCCGCTGAGGCGCAACAGTTGGCCCACCTCAACCTCCAGGCGGGCCGCAAGGCCAAGGCGGCCACCGCCTATCGCGCCGCCGTGGACTACCTGCACCAGGGCATCGAGCTGTTGGCCCCTGAGCCCTGGCAGCACCAATACGATTTGGCTTTGGCCCTGCATCAAGAAATTACCGAAGCCACCTACCTCAGCACCGACTTTGAGGCCATGGGGCAATGGGCGGCGGTGGTGCGGGCACAGGCCCACACCCTGCTAGAGATGCTGCCCGTTTACGAAACCCAACTGCTGGTCGATCGCGCCCAGGGCAACTACCTGGCCGCCGTCCACACCGGACTCTCGGTGCTGGAGCAGTTGGGGGTGGCCCTGCCCCTCAACCCCATGCCCGCTCAGGTGCAGCAGGCCCTGGCCGCTACTCGCCAACTGTGGGCTGGTCGTGACCCCCTCAGTCTGCTCACCCTGCCGTCGATGGTGGATCCCCAGCGACTGGCGGCCATGCAGATCATGACCAAGCTCACCGCCCCCACCTACCGCGCCCTGCCCGCCCTGATGCCCCTGTTGATGACCCAGCAGGTGACCTTTTCCATCCAAGACGGCAATTGCCCGATCTCGATTTTTGCCTACGCGGGCTACGGCATGGCCCTCTGTGGGCTGGGGGATATTGAGGCCGGGTATGGCTTTGGTCAACTGGCCTTGGCCCTGCTGGATCAACTCCAGGCAAAAACCGCCGAAAGCCGGGCGGGCTACCTGGTCCACAATTTCGTCAGCCATTGGCGGGACCCCCTGCACCAGACCCTACCGGCCTTTGTGCAGGCCTACCAAAGTGGGCTCGAAACGGGGGACCTAGAATGTGTGGTGCTCAACGCCCAGGCCTATTGCCACTATGCCTACTTTGCGGGGCGATCGCTGACGGATTTGCAGCCGGAAATGGCCGCCTATCGCCAAACCCTAGGGCAGTTTCGCCAGGTGTCGTTGAAGTGTTTAGAAATTGTGTATCAGGCGGTGCTGAACCTGGCGGGGGCCACGGCAACCCCCTGGTGTTTAACGGGGGCGGTGTACGATGCCGCCACCGCCGTCCCCTTCCATGAAACCCATGGCGATCGCACCTCCCTGTTCCACTACCACTTCAACCAAACGGTGCTGTACTACTGGTTTGGCCAATATGACCAGGCGGCCCAGCAGGTAGATCAGGTGCTGGCCTATCTAGATGGGGGCCGCGCCCAGTTTCCCATCGCCCTGGTTGCCTACTACGAAGCCCTGATTCACCTCGCCCGCTACGACACCGTTCCCACGGAAGCGCGATCGCCCCTGTGGCAGCGCATTGAGCACCAGCAGCAACACCTGCAACAGTGGACCAACCATGCCCCCCACAACCACCATCACCGCTGGCTGCTGATTGAGGCCGAAAAGGCACGGGTGCAGGGGGATCTGCTGGGGGCGATGGATGCCTACGATCGCGCCATTGCCGCCGCCGATACCCACGGCTTTCTCCAGGACAAGGGTTTGGCCAATGAACGTGCCGCTCAGTTTTACCTGCATCAAAACCGACCCAAGCTGGCCCAACCCTACCTGCAAGAAGCCTACTACTGCTATGCCCACTGGGGAGCCAAGGCTAAGGTCAACCAGTTGATGGCCCAGTATCCCCGCGCCTTGAGAATGATTCGGACCCTGCCCGTATCGGCGACGGACACCACCCAGCCAGACCTGGGGGATCTCACCACCCACACCGCCAACACCGTTCACCTAGACCTCGCCGCCGTCATCCGGGCCTCCCAAGCCATCTCTAAGGAGCTGGTGCCCGAGACCCTGATCAACACCCTGATGCAGTTGGTGCTAGAAAGTGCCGGGGCTGAGCAGGGTGCCCTGATGCTGTGGGAGGAGCAGCAACTGGTGATCGTGGCCCAATGCCGCCAGGGGGAAATCTGCCGGATGCAGCATATTCCCCTCGATGCCTGTGACAATTTGCCCACCACCCTGATTCGTCAGGTCAGCCGCACCGCCGAACCCCTGGTGCTAGACAATGTGCAGACGGATCTACGGTTTGCCGCCGACCCCTATGTGCAGCGGGGCACCTGTCGCTCGGTGCTGTGTTTGCCCCTGATCCACCAAACCCAACCCATGGGGGTGCTGTACCTAGACAACAGTTTGATTACCGGGGCCTTTACCCGCGATCGCATCCATGTGATTGAAATTCTCTGCACCCAGGCGGTGATTTCCCTGCAAAACGCCAAGCTATACGCCAGCTTGCAGACCAGTAACCACAGTTTGCAGCAGTCCTTAGAGATGCTGCAAACCACCCAAAATCAACTCATACGGGCCACCGAAAAACTCCAGCACGATGCCCTCCACGACACCCTGACCAACCTGCCCAACCGTGCCTGTTTTTTACAACTGCTCAACCATACGATCCAGCTCAACCATCGCTACCCAGAACGGTTTTATGCCGTGATATTTATTGATCTAGATCGGTTTAAAAATACCAACGATAGCTTTGGCCATTTAATCGGTGATGAGTTTATTAAACTGGCGGCCCAACGCCTACAAACCTGTGTGCGCCCAACCGATGTGGTGGCCCGCTTTGGTGGCGATGAATTTATGGTGCTGCTGGTGGATTTGGTGAGTTTACAGGAGTCCCTAGATCTGGCTCAACGGATTCAATCCGCCTTTGAAGCGGTTTTTTGTAATCGCCATTATGAGGTGTTTTTGACGGTGAGCATGGGCATCACCTACAGCCTGTTGAATTATCAAAAAGCCACGGATGTGTTGCGGGATGCGGATGTGGCCCTCTATCAGGCTAAGGCGCGGGGCCGCAACCAATGGGTCTTGTTCACCCCATCCATGCAAACCCAGGTCACCCGCCGCTTGCAGCTAGAGGGGGAACTGCGGCGGGCGATCGCCAATGGGGAGGTTTGCCTCT
>JAQCHG010000282.1 GCA_027619675.1 Cyanobacteriota bacterium | reverse complement strand
CAGATGGCTTGGGCCTGGTTTTCCGCCTGCCACTTTTCCCACGCCTCCGCCAGGGTGCCGAGGGCGCGAAGCTGGCGGGTGGGCTTAGCCTGTTTGATTTCGCTGGTTTCCTGATCTAAGTGCCCCTGGAGGCGATCGCGGTAGGTGGTCAAACGGCGCTCAAAAATTTCCCCCGTTCCGGCCTCCAGAGCTTGGGCAAGGCGTTGATGCACCTGGGCCTTAGAACGAAATTCCCCCTTGAGGGTGCGTTTAATGATGTCTTCGATAAAACTGTCGTAGTGTTCACCAAGGGAAGCCATTACACCGTGCTGAGCGCTTGGCTTCCACCTTAGCGGCCCGCTTCCGTTTCGGCAGCAGTTAGGGCCTCAGCCCGTGGGGAAATGACGCCGCCACCCCTGACGACTCCCCCCCAGTGGGGCCGTCAGGGCCAAGCTACAAATCATTGAGCGAGGGGCGAGGGCAGTGATAGCCATCACGAAAATCATTAAGTTCTGTAAAGATCGCGGTTCCTGTGAATAAGTTCCGAGGACTGGGCGGTAGTTCCTGGTGAATGCATCTCACCTGTGCGACATGATCCTCCCCCAAGTTCAGCTCACCTGTCTTCAGACCTTAGCCCCCACCTCCCTGGCGCTGTGCCTGTACAGTCAGCCCTTGGCCGGGGTGCCCTTAGCCACCCTGGCTGACCAGGCTTGGCACCATTTTGATCACCAGCAGCTTGAAGCAGCCCTGGTGCTGTTTGCCCTGATCCAGGGGCGATCGCACCTGGAGGCAGACGACTATTTTCAATCGGTCGCCCACAACAGCCTGTTGTTTTTGGCCACTGCCTTGGAGCCCCCAGCCGCCGTCGCCACGCTGGCCCCCAGTCGGCTGCTGCCCACCCCCCAAGATCCCCTGCTGCGGCTAGAGGCTGAGGTGCATTTGGCGGAAGGGCGCTTCTGTTATCAGCAGGGGGAATGGCACGATGCCCTGCGCCACCTAGACCTGGCCCTACAAACCTTTTCAGCCCTGCAAGTGGGGGTGGGGGTGGGCTGCACCCTGGCGCTCATGGCCCAGATCCATGGGTTGCAGGGGGAGCCCAGCCGCGCCCTGGCCTACAGTCAGGCAGCGGTGGCGGTGCTAGAAGACACCCCCGCCCGCCCAGAACGCGCCCAGGCGCTGACCTGCATGGGGTTGGTGCATCTACAACAGCGGAACTATCCCCAGGCGCAACAGGCCCTCGAAGCTGCCCTCCATCTCTATCAAGCGCTGCAAGATCCCTTTCAGGAGGGGGTGGTCTTGACCTGTTTGGGCCGGGTGTACGCCCAGCGACGGGAGTTTATGTTTGCCCTGGCCTGCTACGAGGCCACCCTGGATCTCTACTGGCCCCTGCCCCGCACTGATTATGTGGAACGGCAAACGGCACGGGTGTTGACCTGGTTAGGACAGTTGTGTGAAGAGACTAAACGACCTGAGTTGGCGATCGCCCCCTATCAAGACGCCCTCGATCGCTACCAGCGCCTAGGGGACACCCGCCGGGGCCAGCCCCTTGCCCGCCGCTTGGGGAGCCTCTATGAAGACCAAGGACGCTTTACCCTCGCCCTCGACTACTATCAACAGGCCCTCCAAGCCATGGCACCGGAGGCCATTGGCACCACCCCGCTACGGGGGGATGATCCTATCGCCTATGCCGATCTGTTTTTGCAGGGGGACTTGCAGAGCTATGGCAAACCTGTCTAAAGGGGTGTCGTTTGCCGCTGGGTGAAATGGCGCAGCGGCAGAGTCTAGAATTGGCGGGACATACGCAACCCCTAGTATCGTTTCTGGGGGCTGATCGTTAAAATGACGCTACCTAGCTTTGGCCGCTCTGGCTTTTTGTGCCTGCATGAGAACGCTCAACCTATTTGACAGCGACCGCCTCTCACTAGAGCGCAGTATTGAGCTGTCGGTAGAGTCGTTGCGCCACTATGGCTCGTTGTATCGCCATTGGGCGATCGCGTTCTCGGGCGGCAAAGATTCTTCTGCCACCGTCACCCTCATCGCCGACCTGCTGGAACGGGGGGTGATTCCCCGACCGGAGAGCGTGACGGTGCTCTATGCCGACACCCGCCAAGAGTTGCCGCCGTTGCACAACGCAGCCATGGCGCTCCTAGACAATCTGCGGAGTCGGGGGTTCGATACACGCATTGTGCTGCCGAAGCTGGATCATCGCTATTTCGTCTACATGCTGGGGCGGGGGGTGCCGCCGCCGTCGAATACCTTCCGCTGGTGTACGCCGAAGCTGAAGGTCATGAGCATGGAGCGGGAACTGGATGCCTTGCGAGAGGAGCGGGGCGAGAAGTTCCTGATGCTGACGGGGGTGCGCATTGGCGAGAGTGCCGCCCGCGACCAGCGCATTGCCCTGAGCTGCACCAAGGATGGCGGGGAGTGTGGGCAAGGCTGGTTTCAGCACACCAGCTCCGATGCAGTGGCGGATGTATTGGCCCCGCTGCTGCACTGGCGGGTCTGCCATGTGTGGGACTGGCTGGTGCAGGCGGATGTGGAGCTGGGCTACCCTACCTTTGACATCGCCGAGGTCTATGGCCACGCCCCCCAGGATGAGTTGGGGGAGACAGAACCGCTGAATGCCCGGACGGGCTGCATTGGCTGCCCCCTGGTGCAGGAGGATGCCGCCCTAGAGCGGGTGTTGGTAAATCCAAAATGGGCCTATCTGGCCCCGCTGCGGCAGTTGCGCCCCCTCTATCGGGAAGTGAAGAAGCCCCCATATCGCCTCCGCAAGCATGGGGAACTGAGGAAGGACGGCACCTTGGCGAAGAAGCAGGGACGGCTGGGGCCGCTAACCCTGGAGACGCGGGAATGGCTGTTGGGGGAGGTGCTGCGGATTCAGTCAGAGGTGAACGTAGCGGCGACGGCCTGCGGTCAGCCCCCGCTGAGCCTGATCAATGAAGAGGAGTTGGCCCGGATTCGAGCGTTGATCGCGGCCAAGACCTGGCCAGAGAAATGGGACGGGACAGAGCATCGCGGCGATGAATGGCTGCCGGATATTTTGCCGGATGGTAGTGTGCAACCGCTATTGTTTTCCGACCGTTAGGATAGTCACAACGATGGGGTTGGCTACATGGTTGATACTGCATCGCGTCCAAAAGGCATTCAAACCGATACCTGGGTACCTGCAACTTGGGAAAACTTTGTGGTGCTGTGCGAGAGGCCCGATTTTGAAAAAGCTCGGTGTTACTACGACCAGGGGTGGATGCGGATTGAGATGGCAGCATTAGGGCCTTGGCATGGGCGGGATAATGCCGGGGTACTTAAGGTGATCGGTCTATTTGCTGGATTAACCAACATCCGAGCCGTTGAGCTGATTAACACCAGTTTCCGTAAAGCGGGAGAGCGAGAAGCCCAACCTGATATTGCGTTTTATTTGGGACAAGGCTTTCAACTCCCTCCCAGAAACAATCAACCTGTTGATGTGGCGGTCTACGGTGCGCCGAGCCTAGCGGTAGAGATTGCTTCAACAACGTTGAGTGATGATCTCGGACCCAAGCGTCTCCTGTATGAACGGTTGGGGGTGCAAGAATATTGGGTTGTTAATGTGAAGCTACCGGCGGTGGTGGGGTTTGCGATCGCAAATGGCGGTAGTCGAGAAATTCGCGATTCTCAGGTGTTATCAGGGCTGGCGTTGTCAGTCGTAGAAGAGGCCATGCAGCGCAGTCAGACTGAGGATGATGGGGCGCTGACGCGGTGGTTGATTCAAAGGTTTCAAGGGTAGGCAATCGTCCCCAACCCAGAACCCCGGTTTCCCTGATGGCAAGTTCACGGGTTCTGTCTGAGGTATGGAGAAGACACCGGGGTTCTAACTGCTCTTATTACTAACTTGCTAGCTTTACTAAATCGTCAATACTTTTTAAGTTCGGATCGCCTGCCAGGTAGCCGATGCCGCGATGGAGGTGGAGGCGCAGTTGGGTGGCGAGGGTGTCGGGGTCGGTGCCGAGGCCGTCGTTATGACAGCGCTGCTTGAGGGCGATCGCCAGCAGGTCAGCAATGGGGCCGCCAAAGGTTTGCCAACTCATCTCCACATTGCTATCAGCAGGGATGGGCACGGGGGAGGGCTGGGAGGGTTCAGCCAGGGAACGACACAGCGCCCAGCGACACAGCACATTCCAATTGGGGATTTTG
>JAQCHG010000281.1 GCA_027619675.1 Cyanobacteriota bacterium | reverse complement strand
GGGGTGGGGACGAGCGGGTAGCGCCGCCACCAGCCGTTGATAGGCTTGGGTAATGCGAATGAATTTGTCTTCAGCAGCGCGATCGCCAGGATTCACATCGGGATGGTACCGCCGTGCCAAACGACGATAGGCAGCCTTCACCTCCTCAAAGGAGGCCGCTTCCCGCAGGCCCAAAGCCCGATAATCCTCTGCTAGCTGCCTATGCACTGCCTGACTATCCTCCTCATGGCTAAGGGCGGGGGGAACGCGACTTACCTAAACTGACCCAGACCATAGGGAAGCCCATGGCCCTGAGCGGTTCCGTTAGGACATCGGCCCTGGGCATGATCCCAGTGGTCCTACCCCTGCCTAGCCTCAAAAATTACCGATAAGTCTATCCTGTTTACCCCCAAACGGCACAGAGGCCAGGGGCGATCGCCCCTGGCCTCTGACGGTATTACCCAGGTTGAGGAGATGACCGGGGGTCCGGTCTCGCCCCGCTAAACCGTAGCGGTGGCGGCGGGCTCCGGTGCCCGCTCTTCAATTACTTTATCAATGAGGCCGTATTCTGCGGCTTCCTGGGCGGAGAGGAAATAGTCGCGATCGGTGTCCCGCTCAATTTGCTCCAGGCTTTTACCCGTGCGTTCCGCCAACATTTCATTCAGCGCCCGCTTCACCCGCAGTACCTCTTTCGCCTCAATCTCAATATCTGTGGCCTGCCCCCGAGCACCACTGAGGGGTTGGTGGATCATGATGCGGGCATGGGGTAGGGCCATGCGCTTACCTTTGGTGCCCGCCGCCAGCAAAAATGCCCCCATGGAGGCCGCCAGTCCCACACAAATGGTCACCACCTCCGATTTGATGTACTGCATGGTGTCGTAGATAGCCATGCCCGCCGTCACCGAGCCACCGGGGGAGTTGATGTAGAGATAAATCGGCTTGGAGTTGTCTTCGGAGTCGAGGTACAGCATGTAGGCGACGATCGCATTGGCAATGCCATCACTCACCTCCTCCGAAAGGAAGATAATCCGTTCCCGGAACAGCCGCTCATAGATGCTAATCCACTGTTCGTAGGGACTGCCGGGGAGTCGATAGGCCACACTGGGCACGCCGATAGGCATAATACGGTCTCCTGAAGGGTTGCAATGGGCGGAAGGTTAAAACTGGGGGTTAGGAACGAGCCCTAACGCTGCTCTAGCACCCGATCAATCAGGCCATAGTCCAGCGCTTCCTGGGGGGTGAGGTAAAACATCCGGTCCATATCCTGGGTCAGGGTTTCAACGGACTTACCCGTGTTTTGGGAAAGGATGTCCATCATCAGCGATCGCTTCGCCAGCACCTCTTTGACATTCACATCAATATCGGTGGCCTGCCCCCGAGTACCCACCCGAGGCTGCATCAGGGCAATCATGGCGTGGGGTAGGCTGACCCGTTTTCCCTTCGCCCCAGAGGACAGAAGCAACGTGGCTACCCCAAAGGACTGGCCCATGCAGATGGTAATCACCTCAGACTTGATGTGCTGAAGGGTGTCGTAAATCGCCAAGCTAGCGGTAATGCCAGATAAACCCGCCGTTTCATCCGCCATCCCTGCCGTGACGGGGTCCCCTAGGGAGTTGATGTACAGGTAAATGGGCTTGCCTTGATCCTCAGAATCTAAATACAGCAGGGCCGAGATGATGGAGTTAGCCACCCCCATGGTCACGGGCTGATTTAGAAAAATGATGCGCTCTTGGCTGAGCCGGGTATATATATTGATCCACTGCCAGCGCTGACTGCCAGGGATTTGGTACGGAACACGCAGGGTTTCATCGACAGGCATCAGTCAACCTTTACGTTGTTGGCAGCTACAGCGCTGGCAGCGCTTTGGGCAGTTCCTTAGTGCTCTCTAGAACCCGGTCAATCAAACCGTAGTCCTTGGCCTCTTGGGGGGTGAGGTAGAACATGCGATCGGTATCCTTAGCAATCTGATCCGGTGACTTGCCCGTGTTCTTGGCCAGAATGTCCAACATCGCCGCCTTGTTTTCCAGCACTTCCTTAGCCCGAATTTGGATATCCGTGGCCTGACTGCGGCCCATCCCCATACGGGCTTGGTTCAACACGATGGTGGCGTGGGGTAGGCTGGCCCGAAATCCCTTGGTCCCCGCCGACAAAATCATGGCCGCCGTCCCCATGGCCTGACCAATGCAGATGGTGTGGATGGGGGGCTTAACGTAGCCCATGGTGTCACAGATGGCAAAGGCTTCGGTTTCTTGGCCAATGGCATCGCCGGTGTACCAAGAGGTGCCGGTGGAGTTGATGTAGAAATAAATGGGTTTATCGGGATCATCAAACTGCAAGTAGAGCAGTTGGGCGATGATCAGCTTGGTCACATCAACCCCCAACTGCCGCTTGTACTCATCCGCCGACACCAGCGGCAAGCCTAGGTAGATGATGCGCTCTTTCAGCAGCAGAGAGGGCAGGTCAGGGGGTGGGGTGCGATAGTAAGCACTGCCGCCACCGCCGTAGGGAGCCTGCACGGCTTGTATGGATGAACTCATAGACGATTGGTGTATACCCAAGGCACATCGTTCTTAACATAGTAGCGTGATGCCGACGTGCCGCTGGGGACCGGATATCCCCACCTAAGCGGGCGATCGCACAATTAGCATTAAGCCTTCCTAAAACGGACAGATGCATTCAGTACCCTAGGATCAGGCTGTACCCGCAGGTGTGTCAGGAGGCTCCTAGCACACCTGCGGGTCCCACCGCTTTCCCTGAGCGGCCCGCCCAATCCCTGCAATGAGAAGTCCTTTGGAGTGAGGTGCCATGAGCGTTGACCTACAGTGCGCCCTGAGCGATCCCTACCTCGACAGTCAACAGGCTGCCAGTCAGCGCCAGCTAGCCATTTCCCTCCAGGCCACCGCCACCGCCGCCCTAGGCCGTGCGCCCCTCAACCTGGGCCTCATTTTGGATCACAGTGGCTCCATGCAAGGCCCCCCCCTCACCATCGTTAAGGAAGCAGCCCATCGGCTGGTGGATCAGCTCACCCCCAGGGATGCCCTGTCGGTGGTGGTGTTCGACCACCGCGCTAAGGTCTTGGTGCCCGCCCAAACGGTAAGTGATCCTGATCGCATTAAACGCCAGATCAATAGCCTCAAACCTAGCGGGGGCACCGCCATTGACGAGGGCATGAAGTTGGGCATTGAGGAAGCGGCCCAAACCAAGCAAGACAAGGTGTCCCAACTCCTGTTGCTCACGGATGGGGAAAATGAACATGGCGATAACGATCGCTGCCTGAAACTGGCCCAGGTGGCTGCCGACTACAACCTCACCCTCAATGCCCTCGGCTTTGGCGACCATTGGAACCAGGATGTCCTCGAACAGATTGCTGATGCTGGCGGGGGCACCCTCTGCTACATCCCTTCCCCAGAAACCGCTGTGGAGGAATTTAATCGCCTGCTGACACGGGCGCAATCGGTCTTTCTCACCAATGCGTATCTACACCTGCACCTCATGCCAGGGGTGCGCTTAGCGGAGCTGAAGCCCGTCGCCCAAGTGGCCCCAGAAACGGTGGAACTGACCCCCATGGTGGAAGGTAGTGAGGTGATCGTGCGCCTCGGTGACCTGATGGTGGATACACCGCGTGTGGTCCTGACCAATCTCTACATCGGTGCCCAGGGGGCAGGAACCTTCCCCATTGCGCGGGTACAGGTGCGCTACGACGCCCCCGGCGCGGGCCAAACCCAACTCAGCTCTGAGGCGGTGACGGTTAACGCCATGGCCCAGGATGAGTACCAAGGGCAGCCCGATGCCCAGGTGCAAAGGCATGTACTCACCCTGGCTAAGTATCGACAGACCCAAATCGCTGAGCAAAAACTGGAGGCGGGCGATCGCACCGGAGCCGCCACCCTGCTGCAAACCGCAGCCAAGACCGCTCTGCAAATGGGCGACACCGGAGCCGCCACGGTACTCCAAGAAAATGCTACTCGCTTGCAAGCGGGTCAGGATCTCTCGGAGGGCGATCGCAAACGCACCCGCATCGTCTCTAAAACCACCCTGCAATAACCCTGACCATCACGACGAATGACCCCCTAGGGTTGGTGGGCCAGCCAAGCGGCGATTTTATTGATCAGGGCTTCCAGTTCTGACTCCAGCGTTAAGTAACTGACGCAGGCGCGCACACAGTGGGGATGGAGTAGCGTCCGTAGTAAAAA
>JAQCHG010000280.1 GCA_027619675.1 Cyanobacteriota bacterium | reverse complement strand
CAGGTTTGGGGGGCGATCGCCGCTACCCTGCAACAGCAAGCCTCGGTGGACACTTGGTTTTACAGCGATGGTCAGGGGCGCTATGCCGCCACCGTGGCGGGGTTAGACGCCAACGCCACCAGCCGCTATGGGGAAACTCTGCAAACGGCCCTGCTGGATCAACCCCCCACCCTGGCGGATGGTCGTCAGGTGAGTTTGACGGTGAGCGTGGGGGGGGCGATCGCGATCGATTTACCCAAGGTGGATGCCCCGACGTTGCTCACCACCGCCCAAACCGCCCTAGCCCAGGCCCAGCAGCGGGGCAAAAACCGCCTGCGGGTGCTAGAGGCGGTGATGAATTGATGCCAAAACTCCGATAATTTGGGTAGGGCTGACGCAGCACGGGCTGCAATCCCGTCAGGCCCATTTGGCAAGCGCGACGCCCCCCAAGGAGGTTCCCATTTACACCCGTCCCCTGGCCCGCCTGATCGAAGAATTGCAGAAACTACCGGGGGTGGGACCCAAAACGGCCCAGCGGTTAGCGCTGCATTTGCTCAAACGTCCCGATAAAGAGGTGCAGGATCTGGCCCAAGCCCTGGTGGATGCTAAGGCTCAGGTGGGGCAATGTAGCGTCTGTTTTCACCTATCGGCGGAGCCTGTCTGCGATATTTGCAAATCCCAGAGCCGCGATCGCACCACCCTATGCGTCGTGGCCGATTCCCGCGATGTGATTGCCCTGGAGAAAACGCGGGAATATCGAGGCCGCTACCACGTTCTGGGGGGCCTGATTTCCCCCATGGATGGCATCGGCCCTGAGCAACTGCACATTGGCCCCCTGGTCCATCGGGTCAATCAAGAAAAAATTCAAGAGGTGATTGTGGCCATCAGCCCCAGCATCGAGGGGGATACCACCACCCTATACGTCGGGCAGTTGCTCAAGCCCTTTACCCGAGTCACCCGCATTGCCTTTGGCCTACCCATGGGCGGCGATCTGGAATATGCCGATGAGGTTACCCTAGCGCGGGCGTTAGAAGGTCGCCGAGAGTTGGATTAGGGGTTTGCCCTCAACTGTGGAGTTTTGGGCGCTCTAGTGGTTCCGCCCAACGGGTCAAGATCCCTGGGTTCTTTGGCAGGGGTGATCCGTTGCGGTGAGGTCTGACCCGAGAACCCAGGGATCTGGGTTACTGTTCAAATAGGTGGGCGTAGATAAAAGCGAGGCCAATATCCCAGAAACCTGTGCCCGAACGGGAAGGCTGGCCTCTGTTCGAGAGTGGGTTTGAGAGTGGGTTTGAGAGTGGTTAGGTAGGCAGCGCCCAACCTACGGTTTAACTGGCCGAAACCCTTCGATATTTCGACCTTCGACAATTTTTTGACAAACGTGCTGAATGGTCTGCCTTAGCCAGAGGTTTTCAGGATTTTGGTCATTGAGCGTACTCCATACCATTGAGATTGACCAAGACGATAAGTCTAGGGGAATCTCAAATGCCTGAAGCGCGTAGTGTTGGGTGACATGGGTGGCCATGCAGGAGGGGAGTGCTGCCAACAAATCTGAACAGGCAATTGCTGACGGCAAGGCAAACCAGTAGGGAACTGCGAGGGCAATGCGTCGATTTAACTTTTGCTTTGCCAAGACTTGATCGATGATGCCGACATTATCTCGCCGCAACGTAAATAATGCATGGGGAAACCGCACAAAGTCCTCTAGACTCATCACCCCATCCACCAGCGCTGGATGGCCACTCCGGGCAATGCCAGAAAACTGTTCTGGCAGCAGGTTTTTTTGAAGAATAAAGGACGGTAAATCCGTGAATGTGCCCACCGCTACATCCACCATGTCTTTTTCGATGGACTCTGCCAATGAGTCCTTTTCTACCGGCAGCAGCCGCAGATTAACCTGCGGGGCTTGGCGGTTTAGAATGCTGAGTAACTCTGGCAGAATCATGCTGGCAAAGTAATCAGACGTGGCGATGGTGAATGTTTTTTGAGCAGAGGCCGGATCAAAAGTTTGCGAGTTAATCAATGTGGCTCGAATCGTGTCTAGGGCAGACATGACCTGGGGCGCGATCGCCACTGCCCTGGCCGTCGGCTTCATCTCCCGCCCCACCCGCACAAACAATTCATCAGCAAAGAGCGATCGCAATCGTTTTAGGGCTGCACTCATTGCAGGCTGGCCAATGTGAATGCGCTGGGCAGCAAGGGTAACACTTTGGTGAATATAGACCGCCTCGAAGGCCACGAGGAGGTTGAGATCAACGGCACCAAGATCAATCGATTTCATTAATACTTAAAATCTATGCAATCAATTTGATTTATTCTAATCCTGCCATTATTCTAATTTTCAGACAATCCTTTCTAGATTTTGTCCCGTGGATAACATCAGGGCTTTTGGTGTCTCTGTCGTCATCCACGGATGAACAAAAAATAACACTTGCAATGCTGATGGCCCCCGTTTCGTTCCCTTGCCCTTTAGGTAAACATGACATTGCCTCCTATTTATGCGGATACCCCCGTGGACTTATTGCCCGCGCAATCCGTGGCCTCGTTTCCGGTCAATACATTTCTAGAAAATTTGTCGATTCTGCCATCCGGTGACATCTACATTACCAACCATGAAGTTGGCGAGGTCGTCCAGCTACAACCCAACGGCCACCGCAGGATATATGCCCAACTACCTGGAAAGGTCAGCGGCATTGCCTGGATTCAGCCCAATCAATTTTTGGTAAATGGCTGGGACGCCACGGGTGTTCCCTTTGTGGCAGTGCTTGCCGATGGTGAAGTGCAATGCTCACAACCGTTGCCAGAGGCTCAATTTCTCAATGGCATCACGCCATTGTCTGATCGCAATTATCTCATGGCTGATTCCTATCGAGGGGTGATTTGGTCGTTTGATCTAACCACCCAAACCATTCAGCCTTGGCTAGAGCATACCCTCCTGGCCCGTAGTGACGAGGCCAGTTCTTTTCCCGCTGTCAATGGCTTAAAGCGGTTTGGCAATGATTTATATGCATCTAATACACAACGGATGTTGCTCTTGAAAATTCCCTTGGATGAGAGCCTAAACCCTCAGGAGCCGGAAGTTTTTATGGAGGGTACCAACATTGATGACTTTGCCTTCGATCGCCACGGTAACCTTTATGGAGCGACCCATGTGTACAACAGTGTGATTCGCATTGATCGCGATCGCCACACCACAATTGTTGCCCAGGCTGCCCAGGGGGTAACGGGGTGTACGGCGGTCGCCTTCCACGGCACTGACTTGTATGTCGTCAACAATGGCGGCATGTTCTTACCCCCTGACACGGGGATAGAAGCGGCACAGGTCGTGCGTTTGGCGGTGGGTACCCGTGGTGCGCCCCTGTTAATTGAGGGCTGACATCATGTCTACCGATCCTCCTGTAACCGTGGATGTTGTACAGCGGATCAAACGGGGTAAAGAGCAGGAATTTGAAGCGCTGTTAGCGAAAATTATCAGTGCCGCCAGCACCTTTGAGGGGTATTTAGGCGCATCGGTGTTTCGCCCGAGCTATGACCATGATGGTGAATATCGCATTGTCTTCAAATTTGACCATTTAGACAATTTGAAGCGATGGGAACATTCTCCAATGCGTCAGCGGTTCTTAGCTCAAGCCCGTCACCTCACAGTGGATGTGGGCACATTTTCAATTATTACTGGGTTGGAAACCTGGTTTACCCTGCCTGCCAAGCCAGGAATATTGCCGCCGCCCCGGTACAAAATGGTGCTGGTTTCTGGCTTGGCCATTTTTGCCATTAATCAGCTTCTAGTATTGCTTCCCCTAGATTGGCTGACCCAATTGCCATCGGTGCTGCGCCTGCTGATTCTGATTTTTCTAACCACCACTTTGATGACCTACGTGGTGATGCCACGGCTGACCAAGCTGTTGGCGGGATGGTTGTATCCCCAACGTTGACCATGGCTATGAACTTAAGGAGAAATCATGACAACTGACCTATGTGTGATTGTGGGAATGGGGGAAGGCAACGGCATGGCGATCGCCCGTCGATTTGCCCGAGAAGGCTTTGCGATTGCCATGGTGGCCCGCAATCAGGAGAAATTGCAGGGCTACCAAGCCACCTTGCAAACGGAAGGGATCACCGCCCACTACTTTCTCGCCGATGCTGGAGATGATGCGGCTCTCACGGCTGCTTTCACCAGCCTACAAACTCAGTTAGGAACCCCAGC
>JAQCHG010000279.1 GCA_027619675.1 Cyanobacteriota bacterium | reverse complement strand
CAAACTGGCCAGGGTGCTGCGGGCTCCCGCCCGCACCGCAATGCCCGCCAGCCCCAAGGCGGCGCGATCGTCCCCCGCCGCTGTCTCGCAGGCACTGAGCACCAGCAGTTCCACCGCCGCTTCCCGATTCGTTGCCGTGGCCTCTAGGGCACCCGTCAAATCATCAATGGTGATGGTTTGGCCCCCCGCCGCCACAATGAAGGTTTCGTTGGGGTTAGAGCTGAACTGGCCATGGGTGGCCAGATGGACGATGGGGGCGCGGGTATTGGCCAGGGCCGCTTGGAAACTGTCGGGGGTGAACGCCTCATTTACCAGGATTTCTGTGCGGGGTAGCAGGGCGCGAATTTGCTCCAACTCTGCCACCACATTGGGCAGGGGGGAAAAGGACTCCTGGCGGCGACTGTTGGGGATGGTGACGGTAACGGCATCGGAGAGGCCAAAGGCCAGGGTGGACAGGTCTGTTTCTAACAAGGGCTGGGGAGCCAACAGTTGCAGCCCTGGGGTGAGGGCGATCGCGTATTTCTCAATCAAAAACTGTTCCCCATCAAACAGGGCCGCCATGGGCACGTTACGCATCCCCCCATCCAGTACAAACACCAGGGTATTGATGCCGTTGGCGGCCAAGTCTGCCTCTAGGGGGCGAATCACCCAGTCGTAAACCTGCTGGGCACTGGTGCGATAGGCCAAGCTGATGCGGTTGGTCAGGTCCCGCCGCAGTTGCCGCAGGGTGGTGTCGATGTCATCGGCGCTAACCGCCGCTGGATATAGTTGCAGCACCTCGGCGGTGGGGGTACTGGATTTTTGGGCCAGGGTGGATTGACCGGGGTAGCTGACGATAGTGGCGAGGCGATCGCTGAGGATGATCGGGTAAATCACCGCCGTCGATTGGGCCTCGGCGATTTGGTCAATCTGCACCTCCTGCAAATCTAGACAGGCAGCCCGCAGATAATTGTTCAACTCCTCTTGCTGTAGGGACTCAATCACCTGGCGGGCGGCCCCGAGGGGGTTACCCGCGATCTCCTTGGCCTCAGCCCCCTTAGCCGCCGACTGCTCATAGGCGTCAATCAACAGGCTCACCAACTTGCGGTGGATGGGCTCCACCGTCTGCTGAAAGGAAAATTGCAGAGCTGGGTTGACCGCCAGCAGGTCTGTCCGCAGGCGCTTGAGGGTATTCACCGCCGTTTGGTAGGCGGCGATCGCCCCCGTCAAATCATTGCGGGCCTCTAGGATTTGCCCCAATTGCTCCTGCCAGCGATAGGTGATGTCTGGGGCGTTCACCGCTGCGGCCAGGACGAGAGCCTGTTCAGTCAAATCCTGGGCCTGGGGCCACTGGCGCTGGGCCAACGCGGCTCGGCCCCGCAACCCGGTGACGTAGGCTTCGCTGCGGCGATCGCCGAGGGTTTGGGCCTGGGTTTGGGTGGCGGCGAGGAACTCCTCCACGACCCCCCAACCGGGGGCAGGGCAGCGCCCGCCGTCACAGGCCGTCTGGAGTTGCAGCCAGCTATGGGCAAAGTTAATGCGGCTTTGCAGGGCCTCCCGCCCCGGCGGTTGATCCGCCAGCAGGGTTTGGAGGCGATCGCCCAAGGTGGCCGCCGCCCCATATTGCGCCGCCTCCACCCGCAGGCTCAACTCATTCAACTGAGCCCGGAGGCGATTGATCCCCTCGCTGGCGCGGGCGGCTTGCTGGTAATAGTCCAGGGCTTGGTCCCTTTGCTGGCTCGATCGGGCCACATTCCCCAGGCTCAGGTAAATGGCGGTCTGCACCTCCGGCAGGCGGCGCTGGTCATCGGCGGTGAGGGCACCCGCCGCCAGCCGCTCCACCATGGCGGCGCTGCGCTGGAGCACCGCCTCCGCCCGTTGGCTGCTGTCGGCCACCAGCAGCGCCACCCCCAGACTCTGCAACCCCTCCGCCTTGGCTAGGGAGTCGGGCTGGGTGTCCAGCCATTCTCCTAGGGGGGCGAGAATTTCGGTAATGGCCCGCCGATAGAAGCCATTGGCCTGAAGGGCTTGGGCCTGGTTGATACGGCTGCGGACGATGTGGGGGGTATCCCCCACGGTTTCATACAACTCCGTGGCGGTGGCAAAGGCGGTGAAGGCGTCATTTTCGTGCCCCTGGGCCAGGTGTAATTGGCCTTGGATGGTCCAACTCTGGGCCAGGATGCGGGGGCGGCGATCATCCTCCAGGTGGGGGCTTTGCAGCAGGGCGATGGCCTGCTCAATGGCGGCCTGGGCCTGGGGCCACTGGCCCAACTGCCCCCGCACCAGGGCCAAGTTGCTGAGGGCTACCCCCTGTCGCAGGCGATCGCCTTGGTCGGCATAGGCCGCTAGGGTGTCCTCCAGCAGGGCGGCGGCTTCTGGCAAGCGCCCCGATTGGTAAAGCTCGTAGCTGGTTTGCAGGGGGGAGGCTTGGGCCAAGTCGCTGGTCCCTGGCCAGGGTTGGTCAGGGCGATCCCAGGCCAGGGCCAAGGTGGAGGGGGCGGCCAAGGGGGGCACCCCAGGCGGTTGGGAAAAGGCCGTAGGCGCAGTCAGCCCAATGGTAGCCACCGCTGTGGCGATCGCCAGCAGCCCCCATCTCCCCCACCGCCCATAGCCTTTTAGGGGATTTTTCGGCATACATATACCGCTGTAGGTTGGCGTCGAGGTACGAGCCCCCCCATTCTGAGCAAATAATTTCTTGGTCAGGGATCGCCTTAGCAACCGCCGGAGGCCGTTAACCATGGGCATAAACCGATGTCTAAACAAGTTTCTATAAGCCATTGCAGTGGGCCGTTTACGAATACATAGGATTATCGAGACTCTAGCCTGTAAACTTCAAAACCCTGGGCTAATGTCAACATTTTTCAGGATGGGTTTTCGACCATGACTGCCTTCTTTTCTTCCCCTTGGCCCCGGCGGCGGGTGCTAAAACGGGCGGCCTCCCTTATGGCCCTGGGCCTCACCAGCGGCATCGCCTGTGCCGCCCGCACCCGGCGATCGCCTAACCCCCCGGACAGCATTGGTTCTGTGGTGGTTGTGGGGGCGGGCATGGCGGGGTTAGGGGCGGCCCAAACCCTACAGCAGGCGGGGGTGACGGTGACGGTGGTGGAGGGGCGCGATCGCGTGGGCGGGCGCATCCACACCAGCCAAGATCTGGCGGTGCCCATTGACCTGGGGGCGTCTTGGATCCACGGCACCCAAGGCAACCCCCTGACGGACTTGGTAGCGGACTACGGCATTACCACCGCCCCCACCGACTACGACGCCATGGTGCTGCGGGGCAGTGACGGGGAGGTCGCCGCCGCCACGGTGGCGGCGGGTTACCGCCAATATGGGGAACTCCAGCGGGCCGTCAAGGCCGCCGGGGCGGACCTAGAGCAAGACACCTCTGTACAGTGGGCGGTGGATCGCTGGTGGGCAGACCATGACCTGCCCCCAGAATTGGCGGGGGCGGTGCGGTGGTGGCTAGAGTCGGAAACCACCCTGGAGTTTGGCCTCGATAGAACGGACCTGTCCCTGTGGGAATGGGATGAGGACGAAGCGTTGCCAGGGGAGGATGTGTTGTTCCCTGCTGGTTTTAGCCAGTTACCCCTGGCCCTAGCGGCGGATTTGGACATCCACCTGGGGCAACGGGTGACGGCGATCGCCTACGGTTCCCGTGGGGTCACCCTCACCACCGCCACGGGCCAAACCTACCAGGCCGATGGGGCGGTGGTTACCGTGCCCGTGGGGGTGCTGCAACGGGGGGATCTGCGCTTTGATCCGCCCTTACCGGAGGAGGTCCAAACCGCGATCGCCGCCCTGCGCATGGGGGTGCTGAACAAGGTGGGCCTCACCTTTCCCCAGCAGTTTTGGCCCGACACGACGATTTTGGGCTACCTCGACCGGGCCGACACGACCCTGGCCTATGGGGTCAACCTGGCCGCCTACCAGGACACCCCGGCCCTGATGCTGATCAGCGGCGGGGCCAACGCCCGTCGCCAAGAAGCCCTTAGTGATGAGGCCCTAGGGGCGGATATTCTGGCCCAATTGCGATCGCACTATGGTCCGGGGGTGCCAGAACCGACGGGCTTAGTCCGCACCCGCTGGAGTCAAGATCCCTTTGCCTATGGCAGTTACTCCAATCTGCCCGTGGGCAGCACCGTTGCCGCCCGCCACACCCTGGCCCGCCCCATCGCCCCCAATCTGCTGCTAGCGGGGGAAGCGATGGCGGATTATCCAGCTACGGTCCA
>JAQCHG010000278.1 GCA_027619675.1 Cyanobacteriota bacterium | reverse complement strand
GAACGCCCTTTGGGAGAGGGATTTAGGGTGAGGGCCAACGGTGCGCAAATTTACGCCGCGCGGTACTAGGTAAACTGGCTGGCCCAGGTTTTGGCCCATTGCAGGTGCTGGTGAACCGCATCGAGGGTGGCGGCTTCGCTGTAGAGGCGCAGCACGGGCTCGGTGCCGCTAAAGCGGATCAACAGCCAGCTTTCGTCCACCAGGGTGAACTTGTAGCCGTCAATGGTGAGGCAGTGGGTAACGGCTTTGCCAGCAATTTCCGTGGGGCAGTCGTTTTGCAGGGCTTCTACTAGGCGATCGCGCACGGCCATGCTGGGCAGCGGTAAATCAATACGGTCGTAGGCAGACTGATAATCTGCACTGGCCTGGATCTGGCGGTAGCGATCGCCCAAATCCAGCCCCGATTTCACCACGGCTTCTAGCACATACAGGGCTGACAAAAGGGCATCCCGCTCGGGAATATGGTGGCCATAGCCCACCCCACCCGACTCTTCACCCCCAATCAGGACAGGAGCTACCAACATGCGATCGGCAATGTACTTGTAGCCGATGGGGGTTTCGTGCAGGGGCAGGCCATAGCGGGCCGCGATTTTAGGAATCAAGTTAGAGCCGCTAATGGTCTTAACCACCTCGCCGGTGTAGCCATGGACACTGGTCAGGTGATCAATCAGGATGGGGATTAACACCTGGGAACTGAGGAAGTTGCCTTGGCCATCCACTGCGCCAATGCGATCGCTGTCCCCGTCAAACACCAATCCCGCGATGAGACCACCGGGCTGATCGGGCTGATACTCCGCCACCGCCTGCAACATCCGTTGGAGGTATTTGGGGAGGGGTTCCGGTGCGCCCCCCTCAAACAGGGGGTCGGCGTCGCCATTGAACTCATGGATGGGGGTACCCAGGAGGCGCTCTAGGCCAGTGGCGGCGGCCCCATGCATGACATCAGCAAAGACGGTTAATTGACCTGTGGCGATCGCGGCTTGAATGGCGGCTAAGTCCACTTTGCTCTGCAACTCGCGACAGTAGCTGGGCCAAGGATCAAACCGGGTAACCGTACCGGACTGAGCCGGAGCAGGCAAGGGTGTCCCCAGTTGGGCTTCCACCTGCTGGGTCACCTCTGGTGGTACCGAGCCGCCAAAGGCACTCTTAATTTTGAGACCGTTGTAGGCGGCGGGGTTATGGCTGGCGGTAATCACCACCGCCCCCAAGGCTCCTTGATCTTTGGCCGCCCAGCTAAAGGCAGGGGTGGGGGCAAAATCTTCACTCAGCAGCACCTCAAAGCCCGCTGCCGCGATCGCCTCAGCTGCAACCGCCGCAAACTCGGGGGATAGAAATCGGCGATCGTGGCCCACAATCACGGTGTTGCTGCCCGTCTGCTCGCCGTAGGTCTGCTTAAGTACCTGGGCCGCGATCGCCGCCACCTGCTGCACTCGATCAAAGGTAAAGTCGGCGGCAATCATCCCCCGCCAACCATCGGTGCCAAATTTGATCGGTTTATCTACAAATGCGGAGGGAGACAGTGCGATCGCCATAGGTCCAGTTCCAGGGGTACACAAATATCAACTTTGCATCCCGAGTTTACCCATTGGCTTCCTAGAGATCCCGACGTTGATTGGGGATAGTGACGAACTGCCAGTAGAAAACTACCTACAGATCGCAGGCGTCACCATCTTCGCTTCTAAAATTACCTAGGAGGGTCTGTACGATAATGCAACTGCGGCGACCCCCTATGCCCCCACCAGGAACCACCTCAACAACCAAAGGGCTGCTCTCTGTAATGGTTGGGGAAATGATCGTCCCCCGATAGTCAAAGGCCACGGAATCGGCGCTGGTGGAGATGGCAATCATACCGGGGCGGACACCATCGCTGCCTACCACCTCTTGGGTGACGCTGTTGGCAGGGGTGCTGCCACCCCCCACTGCGATCGTCGGTAGGTCTTCGTCAGGGTAAAAATAAATGGTCTGAGTCTCTCGCCTCGTAATTGCGGTGGCTTGGGCTTCTTCCATAGCCTGACGCAATTCATCCCGCACGGTCACGACCCGTCGCCCCATCAAATAGGCAAACCAATCAGGCGCGGCAATGGAGGCTAAAACACCGATGATAATGACCACCACCAGCATTTCTATCAGGGTAAAGCCTGACGTGGCTGAGGGGAGGGGGCGTTGTTGAGGTGACATAGGTTTCAGGGCCATGGAAGGCGTTGCCTAACTCTGGTTGCGTCAACAATATGAATGGGAAAACCGTTCTATCTAAAAGAGCGAACTTACAGGTTTTTATCCAACACTCCCCTAACCAAAACCCCAGTTTGCAGTGTGGGTAAACCACTGGATTCACTCAAGGCCCGAATCAAACTTTCACCGCTGGCAGGCTCAAAATTGCCCCGCACAAAAATCTCAACGTCTTGGTTGAGGTTGCCTTCGTCAGCAGTGGGATCTTGTACGCAGGCAAAAAAGCTGGTGGAGGTGGCAGGAGTGGAAGGAGTGCGCAACATGCCGCTATCACAGTTGAGTATGGCGGCATTGTCAATGGGGTTGGTGGGGGCATCCACATAGTCCACTAACACCGCCCAGTTACCCCCAACGGTGGTGCCAGCGGTACTCCAGTTTGCAAAGGTTAAATCTGAGTTAGATCGGTCGATGGGTTCTGCATATCCCTGAGTAATTTGTAAGTTAGGGTTGTTCTCAACCCTAGGGGTGTATTTAGGGAGTTCGTAGCGAATGATGCGGGCTTGCCCTGTCCAAGTGTCATCACTGCCATCATTTGCTATAAGTTGATACACCACGAGGGTATAGGTGGCTTGCCTGACCTTGAGGACATTACATTCTTCTTTTTTATCGGCGTTGCCAATGCTGGCGCAGTTGAGGACACTGGTATCTTCAACGGGGTCTAAGCGCCAGAAGGCCAGTACTGTATTTTCAATAGGGGCTGGTAGTGCACCCGCAGTATTTAAAGCCTTGACCGCCTGGGATTCGGCAGGGGTGGAATATACATAAATCGCTTCTCTAACATCAGCTGCAACATACTCCAGTGCCCGCCGCATATCCCGCTGAACGTTGTCAATTGCGGTCTCACGACGCTCAATTTGCAGCAGTTCTAGCACCAGTTGCAGCAGTACGGTAACAATGATGCTGCCAATCAAGATGGCAACTAACAACTCTATCAGGGTAAAGCCAGCATGGGGATGCTGGGAGGGGGCCGAACGTCGGAGTCGTTGCCAGTTGAGAAAGGGGAAAAGTTTCATGGAGTTACCCTGGGGATTAGCTGCAATCTAGGCCCGTTGAACCCGTGCTGGACAAGGAATTGGCATAGTCGCACAGGGATGAGTTGGCATCCCCCCGCAAAATGTTGGTGTAAAGCACGGCGAGGGGGCGCTTGCGCCGCTGTCCTTCGCCGGAGGTTAGCCCCACCGCCGCTTGACCTGTTTCGAGGGGAAAGTTGTCTTGGGCACGAATGTCGTACACCCTCACCCCCATGGAGAAGGCAACAGGGGTGCTGTTGCCGCTAGAGGGCAACACGCCAATGCCTCGAAATACCTGAACGCCAAAATCGTTTTTGCCATCGCCATCAATATCGACCAGACGAGCCTGGGCAACGGGGTCGGTGTAGCTTCCGGAGGGGACAAAACTACTAGGGGCAGAGACGGTGCGGATGTCGGTGTCAGCAAGCCCTGGTACCGAGAGGGGCAGTTCATCTACGTTCTCTGGTCCGCGTTCCATGATCAGGCGAATGCGATCAATTTCCCCTTGTCCTAGGGCGAGGGCTTGGTCTGCCTTTTGGCTTTGAACGCGGGTAGCCACGGTGAGCACGAGGGCGGGGGCAACTGCGGCGGCGCTAAAGGCAACGACGATGATGGCGACGAGGCACTCTAGCAGGGTGAGGCCCGCTTCTGCCCGCTGGCGAGGGCCAGGGGCAGAAGATGGGGGAGACGCTTTGGGCGGTGTTGGGTTCATAGTGTGGCACTCTCAGGTGGCTATGCACAATTGGCGCTGGGGTCAATCTGGGTGTTGTCTGGCTTTTTGGCACAGCGCAGCACCTGAATGTAGGGGTCATTGACAGGCAACTCGCGGTAGAACTCGCTGCGGGCGTTGCCGACAGAGATAAACCGTAGAGAAATGGGATGGGGTGGAGAATATTGCAGAGCTACGTCATACCCCCATTTCCGACCCGGTGGTGTGTAGAAATCAGAGTTGAATTCGCTGCCTGCGTTGGC
>JAQCHG010000277.1 GCA_027619675.1 Cyanobacteriota bacterium | reverse complement strand
GGGGTCATTGTTGCCCGTTTGATGGATCACCCAGGCCCCGGCATCAAACCAGGCAGGCGCAGCGGATCGCACCAAGTTGTTTACCGCGACCGCCCCTTGGCTGCCCCCAACCACCACAATGACCGGGGCATCAGCGGGGATATTCCACATCTGGGGTAGGGGCGTCTCTGTCAGAAATTGCGATCGCACCGGCGTACCCACCACGACACTCTTGGCTTTGGGGATGTGGGCGGTGGCAGCCTCAAACCCCAACCCCACCAGGGAACACCAGGGACTCAGCCAACGGGTCACCTTCCCTGGCAGGGCGTTGGACTCGTGCAAAATCGAGGGCAGCCCCAAAGAGCGGGCGGCCAGAATGGCGGGGGCCGCAATGTATCCCCCCGTGGTGAAGACCCCTTGAAACTGACCCTTTTGCAGCAGCGATCGCACCCGCAGCGTTGCCGTCATTACCTGCATCAGCAGCCGCACATAGCCCAAGCCCAAGCGTCCCTGAAAGCCTCCTAACCTAACCGTGTGCAGGGGATAGCGATCGGGCACCAACTCCGTCTCTAGGCGATCGGGCACCCCCAGCCATTCAATGGTGTAGTCGGGCAATTGCTCCGCTGTTGCGATCGCGGGAAACAAATGCCCCCCCGTTCCACTAGCGGCAATGAGGAGTTTGATGGGAGTTGCTGCCAAGGTTTCGCCCTCGCGGTCCACGCCTCATTTATACCTGGTTTACCCCGTTTTTTGGGGAAGCCCTCAGGGTTGAGACACCTCCCGCCGCCGCCGCAGATCCCCCTCAATCCCGCGTAGGGTGTCGTTGCAGCCCTGCCCCTGGAGGGGCAGCGGGTCGCCTAAGGGGCGTAAGACCTGACCGTAAACAAGGACGTTAAAAGATAATGTCTAGGCCCAAATCCTGGATGTCGATGGCGTGGATTTCCCTGCGATCGCCCGCCGTGGCTAACCATATGTGATGGGGAAACTGAACGGCGATCGCGGCCGGACAGGGCAACCCATCCACCCGGCCAATCAGTTGCCCCTGGGCATTCACAAACCGCAAATGGCCCTGGTCGCTACAGGCAACATACCCAATGGTCAACTCCCCTAGATAGGGGGTGGGCACATCCAGCCGACACCGCAACACCCGAAACGGCAGTAAATCAATGATCAATAGGGACGATGGATCAGTGGTTTCCTGGGCCAAAATGCGGCGGGGGGTCCGGGTCAGGGTCAAGGATTGCACCGCCGTATGGAGGGTGAGTTTCCCCAGGGACGGGCCTCGCCGGGAAATTACATGCAGGTCCGTGCGCTGGGGGTACTTGGCCGCCAACAACAGATGGCGATCGTCCAAAGCCAGCAGTTCCACCGCTGCTGTCCCAAGTTGGGGCACGGGTAAAGCCCGTAGTTCAGGGGTGGCTTTACCCAAAGGGGCCTGCCACAAATGCCCGTCGTCGGCACTGTACCCCATCGCCCATTGCAAACCGGGGGATAGGGCCACGGCCACGGGGGCGGGGAACGTCACCCGCCGCTGAACTTGCCCCCCCGGCAAGAGGTCAAATAGCGCCTCAGCCGTCACCGCCAAGGCCCTGCCCTGCCCGCCCCAGAGGGCCTGCACCGGGGCGGGCAGAAACCAAGGGGGCTCGGCGGGCTCCATCTGGATAGCCCCAACGGTCCAAGCCTGAACCACCGGATCCGTCCCTGCCACCCGCCACCAGACCGCCGGGTCCGTAGGGGACGGCACCAGCATCTGGGACCAGGGGGAGGGGGCCGCCCCCAAGCCATCAGAGGTCGGCAGACCATAGACCCGCTGGGGCACAAAGGGTACGGGCGGCAATTCCTGGTGGTACACCAGCGGATAGGTGGTGGCCAGTTCCGCCGCCGTTAACGTTAGGCGCAAAGCCTCCAGGGCTGCTTTCATCACCCCAGCGGTGCGGTAACGGCGGGCCATGAGCTTTTGCAGCGCCTTTCGCAAAAACCCTTGCAGCGCCTCGGGCCAGTGGGGGGGAAAGGCGACCGGCTGGTTGAGGTGGGCCACCATCAGTTGGCTGGGGGTGCCCGTAAAGGGGCGATCGCCCGTCAACAGCTCAAACAAAATCACCCCCAGAGCGTACAGATCCGAGGAGGCAGAATGCTGGTGGTAAAAGCGTTCGGGGGCCATGTAGGCGGGGGATCCCGTCGCCCCCGACTGGTCTTTGCCCCGCAGTTCTTGGCTGAGACGGGCAATGCCAAAATCAGAAATTTTGACCCGCCAGGCCCCAGGGGCGATCACCAGCAGAATGTTTTCTGGCTTGATGTCACAGTGAACGATGCCCTGGCTATGGGCGTGATCGAGGGCATCTAGGATGGCCGCCATCAGGGCCAAAATTTCCCCCAGGGGCAGGGGGGTGGCCTGCTCCATCAGTTGGCGGAGGGTGCCCCCTTCGCAATAGTCCAGCACCAACTGTCGCCCCGTAGCGGATTGCTCCAAGGCAGAACAGTTGGCGATGTTGGGATGCTCTAGGCTCAGCAGGAACCGTAGTTCCCGCAGAAAACGGTGGGTGGTGAGGCGATCGCGGTTGAGGTTCTTGAGGGCCACCAGCCGCCCGGTGCGCCGATGGACAGCGCAATAGACCTGGCCAAATTGCCCCTGTCCCACCAGCCCCAGGAGTCGATAGTTAGCCCCCTGCAATCGGCGAAGCAAGGCCACAGATTCAGTGGATTAACGGGTCAACATTTGCAGAATCGTGTCGTGGGACTGCCCCTCTTGAACCAGGGAAGGGACGCTCTTGAGGCGACTCTCTAACCCCAGGATAAAGCGGTTGCGATCGGCCCCCAGGGATTCACAATCTGTTTGCACACAGGTCAACTCCCGCCCCGTCAGTTGACTAAAGAACGCTTGCAGAATCCCCGCCTCCAAGGCCCCCGCTGGCTCCGTGGAGGCTTCCGCCGCCGCAATAAAGGGGGAGTTTTGAATGGTCACCACCAAAAATCCCTGGGCGTGGTGGTCCGTCTCCAGTTGAATCGCCCCCCAACCGTGGGTGCGCCAGCATTCTTGCATGGCCTGGAGAAATTCCGCCATGGCAAAGTCGGCAACGGGCTTCTTGTAGTAGTCGCTCAGTTCTTCGCAAAACCGCGCGTAGAAATTTTTGCCCCACCAGAGCCCACAGTTGCGGAGCACTAAGCGGGTCGCTTGCCCGGTTTCGTGGTCCAACCCCTGGTAAATAGCCTTCAAAAACACATGGGGCAAGGCCAGGAGGCGATCGCCCCGACGGTTTTCCAACAGCCCCAGTTCTAGGGTGCCGCGCACATAAACATCGCTAGCAAAGTAGTTACTCGGCAGGCGATCGTCCACCAACAGATCAGCAACGGAAATCATGGGCGTATACATCCCCAAATCGCTTTCTACAACACACCCGCCAAGGGTGCTTCAACGGTGTCAGTCTGGGCTGCCGGATCTAACAACGCTTTGGCCGCTGCTATCCCTGGGCTGAGCAACGCCCACTGCTCCCCGGTCAACCGACGGGTCAACTGCTGCTCTAACAGTTGGTGTAGGGCCTCGTCCATGGGCCGCGTACCGTAGGCTGCCACCATTTCCGGCAACCAGGTCTGTAGCCGCTTGGTAACAAAGGCCGGGTCATCCATCAGCAGCGCCATGGCGGCATAGCGCAGGGCCAACATGCCATTCTGTAGGGTCCGCTTCAGCAGGTCTTCTGAAGCTTGAGCAAACTGCATCTGGAGGGCATCGGCCACCGCCTGCATAATCGTCAACTCATCGTTGCGCAGTTGCCGATATACGGTGATGCGTTCTGGCAAAGAGCCCACGTAGTGGCTCAAGAGGTTGAGTTCATCGGTATCCAAATACCGCTTCTCGGGCTCATCAAACAAAGCATTGAGGGTAGGGTTCATCGGGTCGCCTCCAAAGGGTCAACGGCGTCAACGTGATTGGGAACTCGGGGCGCTGCGGGCAGTCTGACGCTGTCCACAGTCCATATCCCCTCAAAACAAACTGGAAAAGTCTTCGAGGGTAAAGGTCTCCGCCGCGCTGGGGGTTGATTGTATTTCCAGGGGAGCCATGGGGGCGGCGATGGTGGGCACCCCCTCCCACATAAAGCGGTTAAAGAATTCCGCCACTGTCAATTGTTTTGACAGGGGAGCCACGGCTCCAGGTTCAGCCGTCCCCAACAGCCCCTCAAAGGTGGGCGGGCCTTCCCAGGGCACCTGCCCAAAGAAGCCGGCCACCGTCATGGTGCGAAAGTTG
>JAQCHG010000276.1 GCA_027619675.1 Cyanobacteriota bacterium | reverse complement strand
CGTTGAGGAGAATCACCAGACATGAGGATGCTTTCCCGTACTCAATAAAGGTGGCAAAAAGGTGGCTTGGAAGGTAATCGCGTTGCCTAGGTCTCTATCACCCGTTTGTAGATGGGTAAAAGGGCACCGTCAGCATGGATGGGTGGCGTCACCAGCATGGCTTTTTAACAATGCTATCGACAACCCCCAAAGATCTCCACTGGGATCTCTGGCATCCCAGTGGCCCCACTCCAGCGTCTCTATGCCAGCCAGTAACGAGCACCCACTCGAACAATCACAAAGAAACAGAGCGTTGTTTAGGAGGTGTCCAGTGGACATGGCGGATATAGGGGAATGGGTGACTCGTTACTGTGCTTTGATGCCTAGGGGATTTTCGGCATGAATATACCGCCGTAGGTTGGTGTCGAGGTACGAGACCCAACATTCTGAGCAGGTAATTTCTTTCTCAGCGATCGCCCGCTGCTGTGATTCTGTCAGTTCCCTGACTCCACAGTGATGGTAATGGGGGCGGACAGCACCGGGGGCTCGTGGGGCACATGGGCGTAGTTTGCCAGCAAAATTTGTAGGGTGTGCTCTCCAGTGGGCAAGGCCAGGGTGGTTTCGGTTTGACCACCCCCAAAGTGCTTAATGTGCTCGGTGCTGGGCAAAGGTTGCGCTAGGTCTGGGAGGTCCGCCAAATCAACCAGCAAGTGATGGTGTCCGGTGTTGTCCTTGTCGATGCCTGCTGGGGCAATGCCCATGCCGGTGAGGCCAAACTTGACCGTTACAGGACTGGTGACGATGGCTCCATTGGCAGGGGCAATGATGTAGGCGGTGGCGGTGTCCGGTGCTGGCGATCGCGAGAGGTCAGCCCAAGCATTGTCTGGGGCCAGCACTATTGCCATCAGTAAACTCACAACCAGGGCAAAACTGGCGATCGCGCTACGCATACTGTTCATCCTCATAACTGCGTCTGGCTTTAGCCTGCCACAGTCACGGGGGGAAGTTAAGGGAAAACCTTGGGGTGGCCAATCGTTGGATGTCGCTGCCACAGCCTTTGCCTTAACCTTGCCTGGGGGCTGGATAGTTCCGTTGGCAAGCCCCTCAAGGCTACGACTATTCAGCAGATTGGGCGACTTGGGCGGGCAGCATCACCACAAATCTATACCCCGCCTCCGGATTTCCTTGCAGGGTGAGGCTACCCCCACAACTTTCCGCCAGGTGACGGCTCAGAATCAGGGCCAAAACTTCCCGAGATCGCCCAAGGTCGCCTCCGGTTGCTGAGGGATTTGAGGTCATGGCTTCAGAGATGAGTTGGGGAGAAGCCGCCTCCTGGGTTGAGAGATAGGGTTGAAAGGCCACAACAGAATTGGGCAGCCCTTCCCCTAACCAAGGGTTGGAGAGCCATACCGCCAAACTTAACCCCTGCTCCCGTTGGGAGGCATGGATGCGGATGGTACCCCCTTCACCGGAAATATGCAGGACACAAAACACCAAGTGATACAGCAGGTGTTTCAAGATCTGCCGATCCAAAATCCACAGACGGGAACGGGGCTCAACGGTGAGCAGCAACTCTTGCTCCCGCTGCTTAGCTAGGTTAGCCAACCCGTTGACCACCTGCTGACCCACCATTTCGATGTCTAGGGGGATGGGGTTGGCCTCGGTTTGGGCTGGGTTGAGGTGGCCCAGTTCAATGATTTCATCAACGGTTTCCAGCAGTTTTTGGCTGCTGCTGCTGACGATATCGGTGTATTCCTGCTGTTTAGGGGTGAGGGGACCGTAAATTTCCCGGCTGAGCATCCCCGCCATGCCGGTGATGGAGGTTAATGGGGGGCGCAGTTCTTGGGTGAGTTGGCTAATCAAATCCAGGCGCACCCGATCTAACATCGCCAGGGAGGATGAAGGATGGGGCGCAACAGCAGCGGGTCCAGCAGGTGCGATCGCGGCCTTTTGCAACAAGGTCTGGCGTTCGTATTCGCTGACGGCCCAGCGGGCAATCATCTCCATAAAGGCGATCGCCTGGTCTGAAAAAGGATGGGGTTGGGTGTCCATCACCATCAACAGCCCCAACGGTTGCCCATCCGAGGTATGCAAGGGCAGCCCCACAAATGCCTTGATGCCGTATTGCTCTACCAGCGCTGACCCTTGGTGGTCTGACTGGCTCGTGACATCCTCAAGGATGAGATAGGGCGATCGCCCCCAACTCGCCTGGATCAAACCATCCGATAGGGGAAGGCGGCGGGTGCGGGCCAGGGGATTCATAAACCCTAAGTGGGAAAGGCCCACCGCTGCCTTGAACACCAAATCATGGCCTGCCGGTAGCCCCAAAGCGGCAATAGGCAGGTTTAAAAAACGGGTTGCAGTCTGGGTGGCCTCTTCGAAGACTGACAGGGTTTCGATGGCAATAGCCACGGGCTCCTCGGGGTGAGACATGGTGGCGTAGGGATTCACAGGGATATGGCTGGGAAAACGATCGGTACTGGAGAACGGTGCGGCGGCGGCCAGTCCCGGGAATTCCCCGTTCACAGAAAAGGTGATGCGCTGCTGCATGGGAACGGGAGGTTTTTTAGGTTAAATCGAGCCTTGACATTTTTAGCTTGCCCGCAAAGCAAGATTGCCTAAACCCGGATTTCACGCCTTTTCAATCGATTTGAAGACAAATTCCTCTGTAAGACCTGGGTTTTTACGGATGTCCTAGCCGTGAGTTATCAGCAGGTAGGCTCAGTCCCCTATCCTCCGTATAAATACGTGGATCGCCCCATGGGGAACAGGTCGCTCCATGGCCATCACAAGAATCGTTAAGGCTGCGGCAATGCCCTCACGGAACGTGAAATGGCGGTTAGGAACTGCTGGCGTAAGGCTGATGCAAAATGCTTCCGAATCCTCGGCTTTCCGTTGAGGCAAGGGCCTTCAGCCCCTTGTTCGTTGGCGTGACTGCGTCAGTTCTGTGGCTGTTGCTTGCAGCCCATCGTTGGCGTCCCAACCTACTAGTGGTCCGTCAGTTTTTGATTTGTGGATTTGTGTAGGTTGGGTAGAACGAAGTGAAACCCAACAGTGGCAAGGTTTTGTTGGGTTGCGCTGACGCTTCACCCAACCTACAAACTTGGGAGTGACGAACCACTAGTTCCCTCGGGCGTATGGATAATCACAGTTGAAAACCCCACTGGATGATCACATCTCCAGTGAATCAGGCCAGGGGCTGTAATCCTTTGACAGTAAGGAATTCAAGCTTGAGCATCCACAACCCTTTGGGCTCTTCGGTAAAAGCCTCAACTCCATGGGTTCCCTAACCTCTGACCCTTCCCGCGTCAGAAAACGGTTGGCAAATTTACGCTGTGCGGTATGAGTGGTTTGTCAAGCCTGAGGAAGTCCATTAAGCAAGGCTACCTGGGGTGTTCTAGCCACAAGTTGAACGCTGACAGACCCCCCTAGGGGGTCATATCCGCAGTCCAAGCTGGATGAACCAGCAGGGCTTCCATTACCCGGACACCCCGCAATTGATTAGAAAGGGGCAGGTGGCCCACCGGAGCGCTGAGATCCCAGATGAATTCGTTGGGATAACGGGTCCAAACGTTGTCCTTTTTCCAGGCAATTTTGGGCCATAACTTCTCCCAATTTTTACCCACCCCTAACCACAGTTCCCGTTGACGAGAAAAGCCAAACCGCCCCTCTGAGTACAGCAGCCAGAGCTGATCGAGGGTTTGTAGATCAATAGTGGGGAAGTTGGCCACTTCCGTGAAGTACAGCCACTTGCGCTTGACGGCGTTAGGGCCAGCTAATGAGCACATTTTTTGTAGGGTGAGGCGATCTGCAGCCTCAAACGCCTGACGTCCCAAGTGGGTTTGGATCTCGCTATAGTCCACTTGGCAGGTGCTAGGGAGGGGATAAATGCCTTGGGGAAAATGGGTTTCCAAAAAGGTCTGGATCGATGGAGCCTTGTCCAGCGATCGCAACAGTTGGTAGGCCCGCCCCGTTGCCAGGGTGGGGCTGTCTCGATGGGACAGCAGAAAATCCATCAACACCGCTTGCCCTGCTTCTCCCAGTGCCATCAGGGAGGGCAGCAGGGGTAGTTGTTTCGTTACGGGCGCATCCTGAAGCTGAGCCCGTAGGTTTTCTGGAGACGGGGAAGCAGCGGTGGCGGGATTGTCGGCGATAAAACTACTCATATGCAAGGGTGATGGGGCTGCAACCGATCGCAATATTCCGGTAAGCGCATCGATGGCTAGGGTTCAGAACCCACTGGCTACCGA
>JAQCHG010000275.1 GCA_027619675.1 Cyanobacteriota bacterium | reverse complement strand
TCCCCATGCCCCCCCGCCCCCTCATCATCGACTGCGACCCCGGTGTGGATGACGCCATTGCCCTGATGGTGGCTCTGACCGCTCCAGAGCTAGCTGTGGAAGCCATTGTGGCGGTGGCGGGGAACGTGCCCCTGGGCCTGACAGAACGCAACGCCCGCCAAATCTGCACCCTGATGGGGCGACCGGATGTACCCGTCTATGCAGGCTGTCCCCGGCCTTTGCTGCGATCGCCCATCGCCGCCCCCGAGGTCCACGGCATTACCGGGTTAAAGGGGGCGACCCTACCGGAACCAGCCCAGCCCTGCCAGACCACCCATGGGGTGACCTATCTGATGGCGGCCCTCAGCCAAGCCCCTGCCCCCCTCACCCTGGCCACCCTGGGACCCTTAACCAACTTGGCAGTGGCCCTGATTCAGCGCCCGGATCTGACGGAGAAGATTGCTGAGGTGGTGATGATGGGGGGCGGCATCCGCCAAGGTAATGTCACCCCCGTGGCGGAGTTCAATATCTACGCTGATCCCCACGCGGCCCAGGTGGTATTCGCCGCTGGGGTGCCCATCACCCTGATCGGCCTGGATGTGACCCATCAGGTCTTGACCACACCGGAGCGGTTGGCACGCCTGCGGGCCATGGGTAACCCGGTCAGTGCTGTGGCAGCAGATCTGCTCACCCACTACGGTCACCTAGACCGGGAGCAATTGGGGTTGCCCGGTGCCCCCCTGCACGACCCCTGCGTGATTGCCTATCTGCTGCGACCGGACTTATTTGCGGGCTATCCAGCCCAGGTAACCGTTGAAACCGACAGCCCCCTGACCCTGGGGCAAACTGTGGTCAATGGTCGGGACCTCCCGTCCAACCAGCCCCCTGTCAATGTGATTCATCAGGTGGATGCGGCGGGGGTCTATGACCTGATTTGTCAGCACTTGGCCCTGGCGTCACCGTAACCGCCCAGCGATGCTAGCTTCGGTGGCCTGGGCAGGGATGCGGTCTACTGCTGGGGGTCCGGCTAAGGACAGGATTTCCCCCCCAGGTTGGCGTGAAGCCCCTTGATAGAATGGAGTCACCGCACGGCGATCGCCCATGAGCTATACCACTGAGGAACTCCTTGAAATTTTGGATCGGGAGCTACGGGCAGCCTGGCGGGGGGAGCGGGTGGTGCTGTCCTCAGCGGAGCGCCTCAATAACTCCGTGGTGGCCAAGGCCCTGGGGGCTGAAAAACTCAGTAAAGTCTTTGCGGTCCAAGATTTTCGCGCTCAAATTCATCAATACCAGCAGGATCATCAAGTGTCGGGCCTGGTGTGGCACACCTGTCGTTTTGGGGGGAGATCGCTGCGCTTCCCAGAGTTGCACCCCCAACTCATTGCCATCCCCGCCGATAAGGTGACCTTGGTGGCGGCTAAATCCGCTGTGATCGACTTTTGGCGCAGGTCCATCGACGGTTTACGGCTGTGGACCGCAGGTCCCGTTGCCGCTGTCCCCGCCCCCATCAGCGCCGAGGCGGTGGAGCACCTAATCACCACGGTGGAATGGGCAGAAATTGACGCCACCCGCACGGAACTGTACTTGACCCTGTGCTGGGGTGATCCCAAAGAGTGCCACTATGACTGGGCGCGTCCCGCCTCCGGCTGCGAACGAATCATTGCGGCGATCGCGGAACCGAGCGCCATCAAGGTATAGTGAGGGCTTGGGGTCGGGGGCCACAGCTTCAGCGATCGCCCATCGTCACCCCACAACAGCACTAAACATTACGGGTTGAAAAGGCGGACCTCCATGCCGTTTGCAGTTGGTGTGATTGAAACCCAAGGTTTCCCGGCGGTCTTAGCGGTGGCGGATGCCATGGTCAAAGCCGGACGGGTCACTCTGGTGAAGTACGAACGGGCTGAAAGTGGCCGCCAGTTCGTGGCCATTCGTGGCCCTGTCTCCGAGGTGAGGCGGGCCATGGAAGCGGGCCTCGAAGCGGGCAACAACATGCCCAATTACGGCACCGTCACCACCCACTACACCGTGCCCAACCCTCCCGAAAACCTAGAGGCGGTGCTGCCCATCTATTTCAGCGAAGAATCGGAAGACTTTTGGATAGATGAAATCCGTCGCCTGGTGTCTTCCTAGTCCAGCGCGGCGTAAGTTTGCCAACCGTTTCCTTGGGTGGGGGAGCTGGGGAGCATGGGAGATAGGGAGCCAGCAGGTAGGGGTATTTGCGCCAAGCTCAACTAGGGAAACGAACTTGGGGCACGGACATCGATCGCGGCCCGGTACGGGCTCTGGTTGATCTAGGACGTATGGATCAGTCAATTGGATCCGCTATGAGCCCCACCTGAGCCCGCGATCGCGGGCGATCGGAGATCCCCCCACGCCTCGTACAATGGGGTTTGCATACACAGGCTTGTTATTTAGGAACTTAGGAGAGATCGGCGATGCCACAGGCAGTGGGCTCCCTGGAGACGAGGGGTTTTCCCCCGGTATTAGCGGCAGCGGATGCCATGGTTAAGGCGGGACGGGTCACCCTGGTTGGGTACATCCGGGCGGGAAGTGCCCGGTTTGTGGTCAACATTCGCGGCGACGTCTCAGAAGTCAAGGCTGCGATGGAAGCTGGGGTAGCCGCCGCAGAAAACGCCCCCGGCGGCATTTTAGAAACTTGGGTGATCATCCCCCGTCCCCATGAAAACGTGGTGGCGGTGCTGCCCATCGACTACGACGAAAATGATGTCGAGAGCTTCCGCCAAGCGGTGGAACAGCCCATTCTGCCGGGGGCAACCAGCTAAGGGCCGTAGGTCGCCAGCCCTCGGTGCGTCACAGCAAGTTGGGCAAGCGCCTAAGCTGCGTGGGTTGCCCTCTGCGCTATCGACACTTCGCCCAATGCTGGCAAAAAACTACCCGTCAAAGGACTGCCCGTAGCGTGGATTTCAGGATCCAACCCCCGCTACGGGCGGTTTTTGTGGTGCTTCTAGCGGCTCCACGGCACTGCTTATTATGAAGTCCGGCTAATCGTCTTAATCCGAACCCAGGTCACACCAACCCACAAGTTGGACGCTGACAACCACTAGACGACTAAGGTGGCCCCTGCCTCATAGATACAGAGGATGTAGCCAGCGCTGGCTACCAGTACCACCACTTCGTCCCCCCGTTGGGTGAGGCGGGCCGCCAGTTTCAGGGCAGCATCGCCCTTTTCTTCGCGGCGGTAGAGGCTGTAGAACCGTTGGCCATCGGTGAGTCCCGGTACCGTATCCGGCAGATCCGGGACTTTGAGGGTGCAGGTGCGGTATTGCGGTTGGCGATCGCTGATTACCCAGCAGTCAGCAGGCCCCAAGTCCGGCAAGATGGGGTGATTCACCGGAGAAATCGCCTCCGGTTCATGGACCCAAATGGCATAGCCCCGGTGGGTCGAGGTGGCCACCACCGCATCGCCCCGCCCCGTCAGCTTCAGCATCAGGCCCACGGCCTTCGTCACCTGATTACACAGGCGAAAAAAGCTGTAGTAGCGTCCGTTGATAAAGATAGCGGCGAGGCGATGGGGATCGTCCGGCACTTGGATGTGGCAGGTGGTGTATTGCGATCGCTGGCTCAGCACCTTGACGGGTTGGAGAGAGCGGGCGGCTTCAGGTAGCGGTGAGGAAGAAATCACAGGCAGATGGCAGTCAGTGAATACAATTAATAGCTATCTATTGATACGGTAAACAACTATCCCCCAGCCTGCCCGGAATGCCCTAGTCCATCCCTAAGGAGTCTGGAGTTGGCTAACTGGCGGGGGCGATCGCTCCCCACAGCAGGCCCTAAGGGTGTCCTCAACCGCTGCCGAGATCGGTGCTGCGGAACACCACAGCAGGCGCAGAGCAATGTCAACCGTCTCTTTACCAGGATGCCCAGATGCCCGGCGGCCCTGTAGTTTTCCTTGGAAACAGCAAATGTCCCATTCCCACAACCATACCCACGGCCATGATCATGGCCATGCCCACGGTGCCATTGCCTACGATCGCATTTTTCGCTGGGGTGTAGGGCTCAACCTCGTGTTTGTAGCGGTCGAAGCCGCCGTGGGGCTGCGGTTAGAGTCTTTGGCCCTGCTGGCCGATGCGGGTCACAACCTCAGCGATGTCCTGGGGCTGGTGTTGGCCTGGGTGGCCCACTATCTGGGGCAAAAGGCCCCCACCCCCCGCTACACCTACGGTTGGCGGCGATCCTCGATTTTGGCGGCACTGTTGAACAGTGGGTTGCTGCTGCTGGCTATGGGGGCGATCGCGTGGGAAGCCATTCAG
>JAQCHG010000274.1 GCA_027619675.1 Cyanobacteriota bacterium | reverse complement strand
AAGCATTTGCTAGGGGTAAAAATTCCCCACTCAGACAACTTTTTTGAAACCCTCCATTTTTTGGTGCAGGCGGTTCCCCAGGTCAACGGCATAGTGTTGCTGCTGGGGCTAGGGAGCATGGCCACGATCCTGGGGTTCAGCCGCCTGCTGCCCCAAGGGCTAGAACGGTTGGGGGTCCCGCCGGGTTGGCGGGTGCCCTTGAGCCGCAGTGGCCCGTTGGTGGTGGTGGTGGTGACCACGGCCTGCGTGGCGATCGCCCATCTAGACACCACCTGGGGCGTGCCCGTGGTGGGCAGTATTCCCCAAGGATTGCCGCCCTTGAGTCAGCCCCCGTGGTCGGTTGATCTGCTGCGGCAGTTGTTGCCGACGGCGTTAACCCTCAGCTTTGTGGGCTTTATGGAAAGTGTGGCGGTGGCCAAGGCCCTGGCCAGTAAGCGGCGGCAGCGGATTGATCCCAACCAGGAATTAATTGGGTTGGGGATGGCGAACTTGGGGGCGGCATTTACGGGGGGCTATCCGGTTGCCGGGGGCTTTGGCCGCTCGGTGGTGAACTTTACAGCGGGGGCTAACACCGGGCTGGCCTCGTTAATCACAGCGGTGTTGGTGGCCCTGGTGGTGTTGTTTTTCACCCCTTGGTTTGCGGCCCTACCCCAGGCGGCCTTGGCGGCGGTGATTTTGGTGGCGGTGATGAATTTGCTGGACTGGCACACCCTAGGCCGTCTGTGGCGGGTGGAGCCCAGCGATGCCCTGGCCTTAGTGATCACCTTCTTTGCGGTGCTGTTTGTGGGCATCGAGCAGGGGATTGTGGTGGGGTTTGGGGCCTCAGTACTGTTCTTCTTGTGGCGCACCAGTCGGCCCCATTTTGCCGAAGTGGGGCGGTTGGGGGACAGTGAGCATTTCCGCAATGTGGCCCGCCACGCGGTTGCCACCTGCCGTCAGGTGCTGGCGGTGCGCATTGATGAAAGCCTCTATTTCGCCAATACCCGGCAGTTGGAGGACTATCTGCTGACGGCGATCGCCCACCATCCCGAAGCCACAGCCCTGCTGCTGATTTGGAGTGCCGTCAACCACATCGACGCCAGTGCCCTAGAAACCTTGGAAACCCTGATCAGCGGTTTCCGGGAAGCGGGGGTGCAGGTATACCTCAGCGATGTTAAGGGGCCGGTGATGGATCAGTTAGAACGCGCCCGTTTTGTGGACTTTTTGGGGCGCGATCGCATCTTTCTCAGTGCCCACCAGGCTATGCAAACCTTAGAACATGCCATCTCCTAAGGGCGAATCCTTTTGAGCTATGGCTGTTGCTGCCCCAGCGGGGGTAATACGGATGCTGCGAATTAAAAGCCACCCTGGCCTAAACCACTGGGCTTGCGGGTGGCTACCACCTGTAGCACCTGCATCAGCCAGGTAGACACCTGGGCCTGCTGGTCCGGTTGCCGCCAGCTACAGGTGCCCGACAGGCAGGGGAACACCATTAAATTCGACAGACCGTGGGCCAGTTGGGTGGCCTCTGGGGTCAAGGTCACCACCGCCAATTGACTCAGGTGGGGCAGGCGACTCACCCCGTGCAGATAGGTATCAGGGTGGTTTAAGGCGGGGTCTAGCACAATCACATCCGGTTGCCACACCCGGCTCACCAAGTCTGCTTGGTCAATGTCATCCACCTCTAGGACCCGACAACCACAGTCATGGAACAGCCCTGACAAATCAGGGCCACCCTGATCAGGGCCACCATCGGGGGATTTGAGATAGAGGATGGTGATGCGGCTCGGGGGCAGCGGCGGGGGCTCTGGCTGGGTTTGTAGGGCTTGGGTCAGGGTTAGGGAGGGCCAGGGTACCCCCCAGTCCGCCGGGGGGTAGGGGGCCGTTTGGAGCCCCTGCTCCGCTGGCCCTTGCAACACAATGGTTAGACAGCCCTGGGTTTGGGGATCCGCCTTGAGATCCGCCAGTACCCCTTGGGATAGCTCCGCTTCAGACATCAATACCGCCGCTGGCTGGAGACGAGCAGCAATCCCCAAGATCTCCCCATCGGGGGGGGCTACCAGCAGGTGATAGCCCAGGGGTCGGACAGTTTGGGCAACGGCGATCGCCAAAGCCGTATCTGTGGTTGCCAACAATAGGAGTGGTTGGGAGGGATCCCCACCGGGATCCATGCCCCCCGGCAGGAGCAAAACCGGATCTAGGGTCTGGGTATCGGTCACGGCCATGACTAAATCGCCCCCATGGAGTTGGGCTAAGCGACGGGTCAGCAACAGTTCTAGCCATCCCCCTGCCGCGATGCCCTCTGGGGCGGCCCAAGTCAGGGTGGGCAGCCCTGGGGTCTGGGTGGCAGGCAGACGGGTGACGGTCTGCCCCAAGCCCACCGCCTGAAACCCCACCCACGACCCCCACTGCCAGAGTTGGAGGGGGAATCCTGGACTTTCCCCCGTCTTCAGGGTGAGTTGCATTAAATAAGTCAGCATTTGCCCGAGCCGTAGGGTATCGGCCACCAAGGCACGGTTGGGGAGGGCGGTTAGGTCCACATCCGCCAACGGAGTATCGGTCCCGATCAGAAGATGGGCCTGGCGATAGGCCTCTTGGCAGAGGGGGGCCACCTCCACAATTTGGGGCATGAGCTGTAACGTGTCACTTTCCAGCCGCCCCAAGTCCAGGACCGCATTCACCAGGGTGGTCAAGCGGCGGGCATGTTGCTGAATCAACCCCACATAGCGAGATTGGCGATCGCTGAGGGGACCGAGCCGCTCCGTATGCAGCAGGCTTGATAGCCCCAACAGGGAGGTCAAGGGGGTTTTTAACTCATGGCCTAAATAGGTCAGCAGGGCCGTCGATGGGGTCGCCGCCACCGCCAGAGATGGTTGGGCCGCCAGGGTCGGGTCTTGCCGCAGGGCCGCCAGCAGCCGTGCCCCATTTAACCGTCCGATGTATCGCTGCTGGCCATCAATGATCAGCCAGGGCCGATCCACAGCGCCCACAATGGTCTGGGCCGCCACCTCCAGGGGCAGATCCACCGACAACACCGGAGCAATTTCGAGCAGGGTGGGTAGCGCTGGGGGCCGCTCCCCCGATCCCAGCCGTCGTTGCGATCTCGGCTCAGGCCCAGGGATGGCAGCGTTCTGCTGACCCGTCAGCAGCAATAATCGCGCCAGGGATACAACGCCAACCGGACGCTGGCGATCGTCCACAATCACCAGCCAATTGGCCTCTGCCTGCACACAGTCCTGTTGCCACGTGGCCAGCGGGGCAGTCGCCAAACTACTCGGAACCGGATCTACAAACGCCAGCAGTGACGGCATGGCCACGCCTCCATCATGGTCTGCCCCATCAGATCCGCTATCCCTAGGGGCTGTCATCAATAACCGTCAGAATCCTTGTTGCGCAACGGTTACGGCCCCTAGCCCCACGACTGGAACGGGCGCGATAATGGTTCCCCAGCAAGGCTTTCAGCCTTCATTGATGACGCGCCCTAAGGCTGTTGGCCGCATCAGCGGGTATCCCCAGGGGGCTTCCCCGATAGGGTTACGTTCCATAGGGCGGCGAATCCATTCTGAAGAATTGGCTTCAAAATGTCCCTAGAGGCCCCTGTTTTCCGGTTCCATCCAGGGAGAGATCTGTCCCCTGACGGGAGTCTGCCGTAGCACTACGGTGCAAACCCAGGAACCGTGCCCATATTATGACGTGGGTTCAGGACCGCTACCCTTTAAAATAAATAAGGAAACGACAACTTTTCTTAAGCTTCCTTGGATGCTGCCCTTTCCTAGCCCCCCACGCTTGAATGTTGGTTGCCTAACCATCGGCTAACCCCTGGGCACCGCCGGAAAGACCGCTATTCCCTGGATTTCATGCCGCCGCCTTCCCCATCCCTAACGCCAGCCATGGTGACCGCTGTGCTCCGCCTAGGTTTGCCCTCCCCTTCCATAGAGACCTTGTTTTGCACTCTACGCTTCTCATCGGCAGTTTAATTGTGACCCCAGATCTGGCTCGGCAGATTGAGGCCGTGCTCCCAGCACCTGGTTACCAGCTCCATCAGGATGCGGACGTGGCGGCCTTTGTCCAGTGGATTGGGGAAAACCGCCACCGCGTCGATTGTCTTCTGTTGGAAAGCCAAGCGGATGTCCCCCCGTTGCTAAACCAACTTCAAGGGCGGGATATTCTCCTGCCGACGGTGCTAGTCATGCCCTCGGGGACTCCCGTACCGGCGGGGCAGTTGGCGATCGCCGCCCCCGCCACGGGCGATCAGGGCGATCCCATCGCCCCCAGTTGTAGCG
>JAQCHG010000273.1 GCA_027619675.1 Cyanobacteriota bacterium | reverse complement strand
CTTCTCGGCCCTGGGGGGTGCCCTGGTGCTGGCGGGGGCCGACTGGCTGGCGCGGGCTGGCCCCGTGGAACTGCCCGTGGGGGTGGTGACCGCCATGGCGGGAGCCCCGGTATTCATCTGGCTACTTCATCAACGGCGGCTGCGGGGGGCACCATGATCAGTCAACCAACGGAACAGTCCCCGGAACTATCCACCGGGCCAGTCCCAGAACTATCCACCAAACAATCTACAAAACTATCCACCGGGCCAGCCCCGGAACTATCCACCAAACAATCTACCCAGCTCAATCAGGGCTTGAGGCGGGGAGACACCCTGGCCCCGGTGGCCCCCCTCGCCGCTCAGCAGCTTTCCGGTGGCTACGGCGATCGCCCCATTGTGCAGGCGGTCAACCTGGACCTGGTGCCGGGGGAATGGCTGACTTTGGTGGGGGCCAACGGTTCCGGCAAGTCCACCCTGCTGCGGTTGCTGAGCCGCATCCTCAAGCCCCAAGAGGGCCGGGTATTTCTGCTGGGGCGCGATATCCATACCCTCTCCCCCACCGCCATGGCCCGCCGTCTGGCTCTATTGCCCCAGCAACAAAGCCTGCCAGCGGGGTTGACGGTGCAGCAGTTGGTTAGCCTGGGGCGATCGCCCCACCAACCCTGGTGGCAGTGGGAACTGGATGCCGCAGGCCGCGACCAGGTGGAACGGGCCTTGACCTGGACGGAACTGCTGACCTACCGCGATCGCCCAGTGACGGATCTTTCCGGCGGCGAACGACAGCGGGCGGTGTTGGCCTTGGCCTTGGCCCAAGATCCCCAGGTGCTGCTGCTGGATGAGCCCACCACCTTTTTGGACATCCATTACCAGTTGCAATTGTTGGAGCTACTGAAGCGGCTCAACCGCGACCACGGCCTCACCCTGGTCACCGTGCTCCACGACATCAACCTGGCGGCCCGCTACAGCGATCGCCTCGCCCTGATGCGCCAGGGCCACCTGTGGGCGATCGGCCCGACCCCAGAGGTGCTAACGCCCCACACCCTGCGGGAGGTGTTTGAGGTGGAGGTGACCCTGATGCAGACCCCAGTGGGGC
This sequence comes from Cyanobacteriota bacterium, assembly GCA_027619675.1. Classification (GTDB taxonomy): domain Bacteria; phylum Cyanobacteriota; class Cyanobacteriia; order Phormidesmidales; family Phormidesmidaceae; genus PCC-6406. The sequence continues at coordinate 3,193 of JAQCHG010000273.1, read as the reverse complement.
TACAAATTTGCCCCCTGGCCGCCAGCCCCAGTTCAGCCCCCAGTTCCAGTCCGATGCATTGAACCGCTTTCTGAACCCACTCCGATCCCTGTGGTGGCCTCGATGCTCAAGGGCGTTGAGCTAGTCCCTAAACGCCTGTCCTGAACACCTGTAAAGTTTCCTTCCTTACACACGCTGTCTACCTAAGTTGAGTTGCCCCATGTTGTCGTCTTCTTTAATGCGATTAATTCTTGTTAGTGGCTTACCACTGATGAGCTTTTTCTGGGGGGTTACTGCCCTAGCGGAGGTCACCGATCTCCGTGACAGAGCCAGCGTTGCCTCCGAGAATTCAACATCAGAGTACCCTAGCGTTAGAGCGGTGCGATTACCTGCGATCGCCAATCGCGCGATCATCTCCTCAGAAAGTTTCGCTACAGATGAAAGTAATTCCGATCCCAATGTCGATCCGAATACCGCTCTAACCCCCGGTAGCTACGGCACCACGGCGGCGGATCTCTTCACCCTCCCCTGGGCGGATGCCTCCGACACCACCGCCCAGGGTAATCGTGAACCCGCCGCCCCAGCGATCGCCCAAGTGCCCGACACCCCCACTGACCCCGCCGACCCAGAGGCCGAGGCTGAGGAGACTGGCGACCCCTTTGAACTGGAGTTTGAAGACGGCGGCACCCTGCGCCTCACGGTAACGGGCACCCGCAACCCGATTCCGGTGGATGATTTGCCCGCCACGGTCACCGTGTTTGATCTAGAGGATTTCCAGTTCTACCAGGTCAACTCTCTCCAGGATTTACTGCGCTATGAACCCGGTGTTTCGGTGCGGGGGAATAACATCTACGGAGCCCAGGACGTGAATATTCGCGGCATTGAGGGCAACCGAATTCTATTTCAGGTGGATGGCATTCGCCTGCCAGAACGCTTTTTGTTTGGCCCCTTCAACATTGGTCGGGGGGAATATGTGGACTTTGCCACCCTGCAAGCGGTAGAGGTGCTGCGGGGGCCAGCCTCCACCCTCTACGGCAGTGATGCCTTGGGGGGGGTGATCACCTATCGCTCCCTGCGGCCAGGGGATCTGCTGGGGCCAGATGACACCTTTGGGGGGGATGCGGCGATCACCTACCGCAGTGCTACGGGCGGGGTTGATACCGTGGTGCGGGCGGCCCTGCGGGATGGGCCGATCGCGGGGGTGTTGGTGATCAGTCGCCAAGATGGCCGGGAGTTAGACAACTTTGGCCCCGCTGCGATCACCGACAGCATCGATCGCGGCAACACCAACCTCTACGGCAGCATTGTCTACGACCTTGATACCGTCAGCCGCCTCATTGTCACGGCGGAAGACATTAACCAGCGCACCGACTATGTGGTGGCCCCTGGCAATTTGCTGACGGGCGGCGCAGCCACAGCCAACCTCAGACATACGGGCACCAATCGCATCGATCGCACCCGCGTCAGCATCGCCTACGAATTTGAGGATGCAGAGAGCGAGTCCTTCCTGCAATTTGCGCGGGCACAAATCTTCTACCAGGCGGCTAACACCACGGAGACGGATCAACAGTTCCGGGCGATCGGGGTTGGGCCTGGATTTAACGCGAATCCCGTGCGCCGCGACAGTGAAAACCAATTCATTGCCAACAGCTATGGTGGTGAAATTCAACTCCGTAGCGATTTCTCCACGGGCAACGTCGATCACCGCCTCACCTACGGGCTCGATTTCTCCCGCACCTTTAATTCTCGGCCCCGCGATCGCACCCAAACCAACCTGGTGACGGGGGCCGTGACCAATGTCTTTGGGGCCGGTGCCGATCAGGTCTTCCCCATCAAAGACTTTGCCGATGGCAACACCTCACGCTTGGGCATTTATCTCCAGGACGAAATTTCCATCGGAGCCCTCAGCTTCATTGCTGGATTGCGCTTTGACCACTACGATCTGCAAACCATTGACGACGGCGTGTTTCGGGGGCAAACGGTGAACCTCAACGCCTCGGCCTTCTCCCCTCGGCTGGCCGTCCGCTATGAGGTCACCCCAGAAATATCCGTCTATGGCCAATATGCCCGAGGCTTCCGGGCTCCCCTCTACAGCGAGATCACCAGTGGTTTTAGCAACTTGGCGGGGGCTTTTTTCAAGTACGAAACCATTTCTTCCCCCAATTTGCAGCCAGAGTCGAGCGACAGTTTTGAAATTGGGGTGCGGGGCAGCTTCCCCCAACTCGACTTCCGCCTGACTGGGTTTTACAACACCTACAGCAACTTCATTGCCACGGCTCAAAACGTAGGAACCCGTTGCCTATCTGCCGCCGCCCCCCCCGCCTGTGCAGGCCCAGGGGATCGGGTGAGCCAATTTCAAGCCATCAACATTGGCCGCGCCCGCATCTATGGGGTAGAACTTGGCGGCGAATACCGCTTTAGCCCTGGGCCAGAGGGCTTTAGCCTCCTGGCTAGTTTGGCCTGGACCCAAGGGGACGATACGGAAACTAACCGCCCCCTGACCACCATTGATCCCTTCACCGCTGTGGCTGGTTTACGCTACCGGGCTCCGGGAGATCAGTGGCGGGCGGAGCTGATTGGCACCTTTACGGGGCGGGCGCGGGTACCCGAGGGGACAACGACGTTTGTGCCCGATGCCTATGCCGTGGTGGATCTGGTGGGTAGCTATAACCTCACCCCCAACCTGGGGCTGAGCCTGGGGGTGTACAACCTGTTGAACACCCAGTACTACACCTATTCCGAGGTGCGGGATCGTCCCAATACCCCCGCCATCAGCCAGTTCAGTCAAGCGGGAACCAATCTGCGCTTGGGATTGAATTTTACGTTCTAAGGCCGGGTGCGGACAATTCAGCTTTCCATCAAACCCTATCCGTTTAATTCCCCTACTGAACCATGACTGTAATTCGCACCCAACCCATTCACCGCTGGGGGGCGATCGCCCTGGTGATCGCCAGCCTCAGCGCCTGTACCGCTACCCCCACCGAGATCGTCCCGGAGACCTCCGAGGTCCCAACGACGACGGCGGAAAGTGCAGAACCTGAAACCGAGGGCAGCGATCGCATCGTTGCCCTCACCACCCTCACCGCCGACCTGGTGCAAACCCTAGACGACGAGGCCCTGGTGGGGATGCCGGGGGGACCGCTGACGGAAGATCCTCGCTTTGACGGCATTACCGTCGTCAGCGAGGGGCGCATTGAGCCCGCTGTAGAGGCGA
>JAQCHG010000272.1 GCA_027619675.1 Cyanobacteriota bacterium | reverse complement strand
TCCCGCAGGGTGATGACCGCCGCTGGGGTTTCCCGCTCGTAGGGTACAGGGGCTAGTTCCGCCGCTTTGAGGGCCAAGCCCCCTAAGAGCACGGGAATGCCGTAGAAAAAGCCAGCCAGGTTCAGGGTGGCGTTGTCTTGGAAGTAGGCCACAAACCCCACCACCGTTAAGACGCCCCCAACCCCCAATAGAACAATGCTTAGGGATGTTTTTTGAAACATGATTGCTGACCTTTGCCTGACTCGCCTTGTGAATTGTATCGCTCTGACTAGGGCTGGGGTGGCAGATGGGGAGCCGGGAAAGGGGCGGATTCCCTGGGTCTGAGATTCCCACTTGTTCCAAAGTTGCCTATGCTGGGTTACTGGAGAGTCCTACAACCCCCACCTTTGGTATGGATACACAAGCGATTCGCGATCGCGTTGAGACCATCCGCTCCAAGCGGGAAGCCCTGCTGAAGCTCCTAGAGCAGCCGGATCTGGGCACCCTGCGCATTGACGTCAACCAGGCCCTAGAGGAGATTGACGACCTCCTAGAAGAATTTGACAGCACCTTCCCAGCGGTCGGTTAGCCCTGTCTAACGGGCTGGTGCTGATGGGCAGCACCGCCCGCTGTCCCCTTTCCCGTTACCCATTCACCCTTTAGAACGCTGGTTTAACAGATCCATGGCAGAGACCTACACGGTTGAAATCAACCACCAGGGCACCGTTCATACCCTGCAAGTGCCCGGCGACACAACCATTTTGTCCGCTGCCCAAGAGGCGGGTTTGGACCTGCCCTTTTCCTGTAGTGCGGGGGTCTGCACCACCTGTGCCGCCCTGGTCACCAGCGGCACCGTTAACCAAGAGGACGGCATGGGGGTGAGTCCCGATCTCCAGGCGGAGGGGTATGCCCTGCTGTGTGTGGCCTACCCCACCTCGGACCTGAAGTTGGAAACCGAGAAGGAAGATATCGTCTACCAAAAGCAGTTTGGCCAAGACAGTTAGAGCAAAGCGAGAGGCGTCAGGAGGGAAGAACTAGAGATCCAAACACCCAAGCTCTCCGGGCAGGCTACGCCTTTCTTGAATGCCGCAAGGCTATACATACCCTCATATCCACCCACCCTCATACCCACCCACCTAAACCATGACCACCCATTTCATCACCGCTGAAGTTGATCTCACCGCTGATCCCGCTGAGCTACCCAAAGCGGTGGAGGCGGAACTAGAAAAGCGGGGCGAACCCCTGCGCTGGGCGGTGACAGCGGTGGATGAGGCCACCCAGCAAGTCCAAGTGGAAGCGGTGGTAACCACAGCCACCGCTGCCGACGCTTAATCTTGCGCCCAACGGCTGCTGCCCAACGGCCCTACACCGCCGTCCTGATTGTGCCGACGGGGATCGGGGCGGCCATTGGGGGCTATGCCGGGGATGCCCTGCCCGTAGCGCGATCGCTGGCGGCAGTGGTAGATACCCTGATCACCCATCCCAATGTGCTGAATGGGGCGCAACTGTATTGGCCCTTGGCCAACACCCTCTATGTGGAAGGGTACGGCCTGGATCGGTTTGCCGCTGGGGATTGGGGGCTGGCCCCGGTGCATCGCAACCGCATTGGGCTGCTGCTGGATGCCGCCATTGAGCCAGTGTTGCGGGGGCGACATCTGCAAGCGGCGGAGGCGACCCGCGCCACCCTGGGCTTGGACCTCACCGATTACGTCATCACCGATGCCCCCTTGGGGGTAACCCTGCGCCAAGCGGCGTCGGGGGCCACCTGGGGAACGATCGCCCATCCAGGGGCGCTGTTGCGGGGGGCAGAGCGGTTGCTTCAGGCGGGGGCGACGGCGATCGCCGTGGTGGCCCGCTTCCCCGACGATACCGACGCCGATGCCCTGCACCAGTACCGCCACGGCCAGGGGGTTGATGCCCTGGCGGGGGCGGAGGCGGTGATCAGCCATCTGCTGGTGCGCCAGTTTCAGATCCCCTGCGCCCACGCCCCCGCCCTGGCCCCGCTGCCCTTCGATGCCACCATTTCCCCCAAGTCGGCGGCGGAGGAACTGGGCCACACCTTTTTGCCCTGCGTGCTGGCGGGGTTGAGCCGTGCCCCGCAATTTGTCACGGCAGCCCCGACGGCACCGACCCATCCCCCCAGCCTGTGGGCCGATCAGGTGGACGCGGTGATTGTGCCCGCCAGCGCCTGTGGCGGCAGTGGGGTCTTGAGCCTCAGCCGCCACTGTCAGATTATTGCGGTGGAAGAAAACACCACCACCCTGGCGGTGTCGCCAGAAGCCCTAGGCATGACAGCCCTGCGGGTGCGATCCTATTTGGAGGCGATGGGGGTAGTGGCGGCCCATCGGGCGGGGCTGACCCCCGCCGCGATCGCCCCCGGCCTATCGCCCCTGAAACCCTGGGGGGGATCATGATACATTTGAACTGCATTTTCCCTGGCCCTGGCGGCCCCCCGTGCCATGTCCGAGGACGCCCAGCAACTCACCCTGTTTTCCTTGGCGGATCATCAAATGCCCTTGCCTGACTACCAGGTGCGGGAAAGTGCCCGCGCCCGTCACGTGTCCTTGCGGGTGTCCTTTCAGGGGGCATTGGAGGTGGTGGTGCCCACTGGATTTGATCGGGCGGAAATTCCCGATATTCTCGATCGCCGCCGCGACTGGATTGCCAAAACCCTGAAGCGTATTGAGCGCCAGCAGGCAGCCCTCCCCGTTGAGCACCTGGCGGAAAAGCCTACGGCACTGGAGTTGCGATCGCGCCAAGAAACCTGGCAAATCCACTACGCTGACCAACCGGGCCGCACCCTCACCCTGACCCAGAGCGCACCCCAAGCCCTGACCCTGGCGGGGGCGGTGGAGGATGGCGTTGCCGTGCGGGAGTTGCTGCGGGGCTGGCTTCAGCGCAAGGCGCGATCGGAATTTGCCCCCTGGCTGCAAGCCCTCAGTCAGCGGTGCGACTTGGCCTACAGCCGCCTATCGGTGCGGGGGCAAACCACCCGCTGGGGCAGTTGTTCTTCTAAACAGGCCATTAGCCTCAACTACAAGCTGCTATTTTTGCCGCCGTCCATGGTGGAATACGTGCTGATCCACGAGTTGTGCCACACCGTCCACATGAACCATTCCCCCGCCTTTTGGGCGCTGGTGCGGCGGTATTGTGCGGGCTGCGATCGGGCCAAGGCGGACCTGAAGCAGGCGTGGCAATACGTGCCCCGCTGGGTAGATGCCTGATGCCGTGGACGGATCATCCAGCCCTGTGGCGTTGGGCGCAAACCCTTGCGCCCCTCCAGGTTGCCTGAGGGGGGTTGCCTGTGGATAGGCCGACGTGCCCACGCTGGTGCCAGCGCTTAGGCACCCCAGGTTGGACCCCCCACAGCGGCTACCACTGGGACGGCAGTGCCCGACGTTTCTTTGAGGGCTGGTACTTTCGCCTCACCCTGCCGGACCTGGGGGAGAGCGTCGCCTTCATGTACTCCATCGATGACCCGGCGGGGGGCAGCCCAGTTAGCGGCGGCGCGGCCCAGGTGTTGGGCCTGGGGGAACGCTATCTGTACCACCCCTTCCCCAATGTGGACGGGTTCTGGGCTTGGCGGGGGCGGCTGGGCCTGGGCCATTGGGGGATAGGCAGTTCTGCCGAGTGCGCCCCAGGTTTGCCCTCTGGCCCTCACCCTAAATCCCTCTCCCAAATTTGGGAGAGGGACTTTGACGTCGGCTCCCCAACATCAGGGAGAGAGGGGTGGGGGATGAGGGCCACGCCAGGGGACTGCCCCCACCCGCTCCGCCCCCGCTATTTGCCGCCGGAAGTCTTCAGCACCCAGATCCCCTGGGGCTATCAGGCCACCGCCACCCAACACCAGGGGGCACTGCGGGATCAGGCCACGGGCCAGGTCGTGCGCTGGCATTACACTGTGGAGCCCCGCTATGGCTGGGGCGCACCCAGGGAGAACCCCCAACCCACGGCGGGGTGGTTGTCCTATCTGCCAATTTTTGAGCCGGGTTGGCAGGTGCTGATGGCCCACGGGTGGGCCACGGGCTGGCTCGACTGGGGCGGCCAGCGCCACGGGTTCACCCGCGCCCCGGTCTACGCCGAGAAAAACTGGGGCGGAGCCTTCCCGGAGAAGTGGTTTTGGATCCAGTGCAATGCCTTTGCAGGGGAGCCGGACCTAACCCTGACGGTGGCGGGGGGCCGTCGCCAGGTGCTAGACCGCATGGAAACCGTGGGTTTGGTGGGCCTCCACTATCGGGGCCACTGCCTGATCTGGACGTCGCTGCGAGATCGGTTGACGTGGCAGGTGCAGCCCTGGGGCCACTGGCGGG
>JAQCHG010000271.1 GCA_027619675.1 Cyanobacteriota bacterium | reverse complement strand
CGGTTAGCCTGGAGGCCCTCCCCCAGGGTTTGCTGCATGGCCGCTGCCACCGTCGGCAACACATAGTGGTCCAGGGTGGCGATCGCCTGATCAATCACCGCCTGCCGCTGATCAGCCGTCAGCATCGGATTGTCAGGGTCAATAGACACGGAAGCCATAGGACAAAGCAGCCAAGGAACGGGCAACGCACGGCAAGGGTAACGGGGCCAGCCTAATCGGCTAGGGGGGCGGGAGCCTTTTGCACCCGCATCCGCAAGCTTTGGGTGCGTAGCAACTCACTATAGTTCAGGGCGCGCCCCTCAATCATCGGCACCCGTTCAAGGGCGCTGAGCAAATGCTGCACCGCCTCCCGTTCGCTGTAGCCCCGGCGCTGGGCCACGCGAATGGCGGCGTCATCGGCCTCCAGTTGGCTTTGGGCACCCTGACGACTGCGCCAGATCTGGCTGGCGGCGATCGCCCCTAGGCCCCCGGCAGCCAGGGTACCCACCGCATCCCCTTGGAAGATTTCAAACAGGCCCCCCACCGCCCCCAGCACCGTCACGATCTGGTACGGCTCTGGCTTCAGCAACCGCACCGCCCCCAGCCAAGAGACCGCTTGCAAAAACAGCAGGTCCCGCTGGGGCAGGGAGAGGGACTGCCACAAGGCCCAGTTCAACGTAATGGGATGACTGCGCCGCCAAGGGCGGGGAAAGGGCACCTGGATCACACAGGTGAGGCGATCGTCCAGCAGCAGCCGCGTGTTCATGCGGGCACTGGCGGGCATGAGATCCCGCAGGCGGGTAATTTCAGCATTGGTATTGACAGCCACGATCGCCCCTTTCCCTCACCAGCGGGAGTCCCTCCCTCCAGAGAATTGGTTTACAACGCTTCTTACAACACTTCAAAACTGGCCAACAGGGCCGACAGGGCGGCGGGTACCTGGGCCTCGGCTGTCGCCTGGGCCGCCACCATCACCAGATACACTGCATCACCCCGCTGCTGGGCCACCACCGCTCCGGTCATAGGCACCGAGGGGGGCATAGAGGGGGTGAAATTCCCCGTCCAATTCACCTGAATCCCGCCCTCCACTGGGCTAAAGCTCTGGGTTTGAAACCCTTCCCCCCGGCCAAAGGTGCTTTGCACCAACTCCACCAGGGCGATCTCCGCTAGGGGCGTTTCCGTAGCGACGGGCACCACCACGACGCTGTAGGCCAAACTACCATCGGGACCCGTAAAGACGGGGGATGCTGCTGCTTTGGCGACCTGAAATCCCTCAGCCAGGGCAATTTGGTACCGCTCCCCCTCATCCTGGTAGGTGCCGCTCAGCACCAATTCTGGCGGGGGAGCCGCCTCTGGGGCCTGGGCTAGGGTCTGGGTGACCGAAGACGTTGTGGCGATCGCCGATTGTAGTCCCGGTGCTCGCCCCCATAGCACGCCCACCAGGGCAATCACGAGTAGGCCAAACCACCACAGCCGCCGTTTTTTCATGACCGTATCTGCCTCCACCAGTGGCCCGTGGGCCATTCCCACAGGATCCCCCCTAGCTTACCGGGGAAGCTTGATGACAGCGTATCCCTTGCCAGAATTTAATGAACTCAGTCCTTTGCCACTGCCGTGAGCGATCGCCCTGCCGATTTTCCGAATTCCGATTTCCTGCCCCAGCGGGATCACTTTGTTGTCTGCGGCCTAGGCAGCCTGGGCCAGCACTGCGTCGTCAACCTCAAAACCTTTGGGGTGCGGGTTAGTGCAGTGGAGCAGGTGCCCCCCACCCGCTGGGAGGTGGAAACCGTCCCCGATGATTTAGAAACCCTGGTGGTGGGGGACTGCCGCCAAGCGGCGGTGCTAGAACAGGCCGGGGTGCGGGACTGTCGGGCGGTGCTGCTGGTCACCACCCACGAACAGGTGAACCTGGAGGCGGCCCTGACCGCACGGGTGCTGAACCCCGCCGTGCGGCTGGTGGTGCGATCGGACAAGCAAAACCTCAACGATCTGCTGGCCCAACAACTGGCGGATTTTGTCGCCTTTGAACCCACCCAACTGGCGGCTCCCGCCTTTGCCCTCGCCGCCCTGGGGGAAGATCTGCTGGGGGTGTTTAACCTCGACGGCTACCAGTTTCGCATTCGCAAACAGATCATTTCCTCGCGCCATCCCTGGTGCGGCTGCCGCTGCGTCCATGAGGTAGATACACGGCGACGGCGGGTGCTGCGCCACATCCGGGCCAACGTGGCCGGCCTCTATCCCGATGCCCAGGTGCCCCTGCTGGACAATCCCCATAGCCCGTCCGCCCAGTTCTACACCTGGTTACCCAACGCCTTGATTCAGCGGGGAGATGTGGTAGTCACCGTAGAGGCGGAGGCGGAAACGGCGATCGCCGCCTCCCCCCTCAAACCCCGCCCCCGTCGCCAACCCTTCAACCTGCGCCATCTGACTCAGCAACTCCAACTACAACTCTGGCGATGGTGGCGCACCAGCTACGAACAGCAGATCCGCCGGGTGGCGCTCCTCTGCGGCCTGACGGTGGTGGGGCTATGGGCGGTGGGCACAGGGCTGATGGTGGCCACGGGGCTGACCGCTACTTGGGCCGATGGGGCCTACACCACGGTGGTGTTACTGCTGGGGGGCTACGGAGATCTGTTTAGCGATCTGTCCCTGGCGATCCCCATGCCCTGGTGGTTACGGCTGTTTAGCCTCAGCCTCACCCTGGTGGGCACCGCCTTCATCGGCGTGCTCTACGCCCTACTGACGGAAAAACTGCTGACCCTGCGGTTTGAATTCCTAGCCCGGCGACCCCCGGTACCCGAACGGGATCATGTGGTGGTGATTTGGCTGGGGCGGGTGGGGCGACGGGTGGTGCAGTTGCTGCAAGCGCTGCAACAGCCCGTAGTGGGCATCACCAGTCAGTCCCTAGAGCCGGATGTGCTGCCCACCATGCCCCTGGTGACGGGACCGATTGGCGATGGGCTGGAGCACATTAACCTAGCCCGTGCCAAAAGCGTGGTGGCGGTCAGCGATGATGAAATGCAAAACCTAGAGTTGGGGCTGATGGCCCACCGGGTTAACCCCCACTGCCGCTTAATCATTCGCACCTACGATCAAATCTTTACCGATAAAGTGGCCCAGTTGTTTCCCCAGGCCCAGGTCCTCTGCGCCTCGGCCCTATCGGCAGAAGCCTTTGCCGGAGCTGCCTTTGGGGAAAATGTGGTGGGGCTGTTTCGCCTCTACCAGCAGACGGTGATGGTGACCCAATACCAGGTGGAATTGGGGGATACCCTGACGGGGTTGCTGTTGGCGGATGTGGCCTACGGCTACGGGGTGGTGCCCATTTTGCACCAGCGTGCCCCCGACCCGGCCCAGATTATGCCCTCCGATGATGTCCATCTCCAGGTGGGCGATCGCCTGGTGGTCTTAGCCACCATTCGGGGTTTGCGCCGCATTGAACAGGGGCGGCAAGCCCGCCGCCAATGGCGGGTGGAGATCACCCAGGCCGTATCCCCCGAAGCGGCCTTTGATGGGGCGGCGGAAATTGCCCGCATTACCGGTTGTGATATCGGGGTGGCCCGTCAATTAATGACCCGGTTGCCCGCAACGGTGCCCCATACCCTGCACCGTCACCAAGCCCTGCGGCTGGTGCGGATGTTGACGCGATCGCGGGTCAGCGCCCGCGTATTGGCCCCCGAAGAGGCCTGGATTTCCTAGGGGTTTACCTAAGCCCTCCATAAGTCCTATTAAGAAGGCATCTGAAGGACTTGCCCCGTTTCAGCCCGTCCCCACATCTACCGTTGGGAAACTGCCCCTGAACGGTAAAATGAGTTGCCGATTATTTACAAACACCCCTGGGTAGCCAGCGCCATGATTTCCAGTAACGACTTTCGCACCGGTGTCAGCATTGAACTGGATGGATCCGTGTGGCGAGTGGTGGAATTCCTACACGTTAAGCCGGGTAAGGGTTCTGCGTTCGTTCGCACCAAGTTGAAAAACGTTCAGTCCGGCAGCGTGGTGGAACGCACCTTTCGGGCGGGGGAAACCGTTCCCCAGGCCACCCTGGAAAAGAAAACCATGCAGCACACCTACCGGGACGGGGATGACCTGGTGTTCATGGATATGGATACCTACGAAGAAGTGCGCATGGTCAGCAGCCAGATTGGTGATCGCGTCAAGTATTTAAAAGAGGAGATGGAGGTTAACGTCGTCTCCTGGAACGGCCAGATTCTAGAAGTGGAATTGCCCAATACCGTGGTTTTGGAAATTACTGAAACTGACCCAGGGGTCAAGGGCGACACCGCCACCGGAGGCACCAAACCTGCCATCGTCGAAACCGGAGC
>JAQCHG010000270.1 GCA_027619675.1 Cyanobacteriota bacterium | reverse complement strand
GGGGCCAAGCAACTCCAGGAAGACCTGGAAAACATGGAAATTGAAGGCACCGCTGGGGGTGGTTTGGTGACCGTGGTCATGAGCGGCAACCAAGAACCCCGCCGGGTTGAGATCAGTCCCGATGCCCTGAATGAAGGGGCTGAGGTCCTTGCCGACTTGGTGACCGCAGCCATGCAAGACGCCTATCAAAAATCCACCGACACCATGAAGCAGCGGATGGAAGAACTGACGGGGGGCCTCAGCCTGCCGAATTTGTAATCCGCCGCCGTCGCGGTCGGGCTCAATCACGGGTTGGGGCGATCGCCCCAGCCTGTCTGGTCGTTTCCCTCCCCATTTCCTGCGCGTGACTAAACTCCTCTTTGTGTGCCTAGGGAACATCTGCCGCTCCCCCTCGGCGGAAAACATCATGGCCCACCTGATCGCCCAGGGTCAGCACAGCGCTATTCAGTGCGACTCTGCGGGCACTTCTAGCTACCACATCGGCAGCCCCCCCGATCGCCGCATGGCCGCAGCGGCAGCGGAGCAGGGGATTACCCTACGGGGGCGAGCCCGGCAATTTACCCGTCAAGATTTTGAAGACTTTGACTGGATCTTGGCCATGGATGACGACAACTATCGAGACATTCTGCGCCTCGATCCCGACGGGCAATACCACCACAAGGTGCGTAAAATGTGCGATTTTTGCCGCCGTCACCCGGATACAGAGGTGCCCGACCCCTATTACGGCGGGGCGGATGGCTTCCGTTACGTGATTGATCTGCTCATGGATGCCTGTGAGGGGTTCCTAGACTTTTTAGAGCGGCAAGCCACCCCCTAAGGCCCTCTACCAATACCAATATCTGCCAGAATCCCGGTTGCCCAACGGGCATAGCCTCAATCCGGCCCCTGTCCCGCTGACCTGTGGCTGGGAAACCGGGGCATTTGAACATTTTCAGGGCACAGGTTCCTGCCCCCTGAAAATGTATCGGTCAACAGGATGTCTGAGTCCAATGTCGGGCGGGAATGCCACTGCTTGCAGGGCGCAGGGGGCCGCGCCCCTACAGGAACGACAGTGTCGCTTAACTCGAACTCAGGTCAGGTTATGTCAGGCACAAAGCTTTGTGCCTCTGCCTCTGGCTAGTGGGGTGTCCCAGTTCGGGGTGTCCCAGTTCGCAGAATCCAAATACCCTGACCACTATCACCAATCGGCCTTGAACCACCGCCTAAATTCGCAGCCCAGGAAGTCCCCATCCTTTAGGCCGGGGCTTTATCCTGAATAGCGATGGAGCGGCTGAACAGTCTGCGGTAAGTCTTCCGTAGTTTTGCCAGGGCAGGTGGATACAGGAATATGAGCCCCTGCGGTAGCCCAGTGTTGTTGTTCTTGAAAATCACTGGGCAGACCTTACCTAGGGCGCGTCATCCATTATCGGTGAAAGCCTTGCTGGGTCAGCATTACCGCGCCCGCCTCTGGGATGGGTCTAGGGGCTGTAGCTGTTGCACAACAAGGGTTCTTGCGTTAATGGATGACAGCCCCTAGACAGCGGTACCAGGTGCAATCGGGGGTGCTAAGCACAACAGTCAATCGGGTTGGGGAGTCGTGGTGATGGGTAAACAGCAACGGTGGCGAGGCGGTTGGCGGCAATGGGTGAGCCGATGGGGGCGATCGCTCCTCCTCAGTGGCACCACCTTGGTGGCGTTGTGGGCCGGGGGGGCACGCCCCAGCTTTGGAGCCGACGAGATCATCATTGCCTACGGCTTTTTTGAGCGCACCATTCAAATTGAAGATTTGATTGCCTTTGCCGAAGGGCGGGGCTTGAGTCGCCAGTTAGCTGCCTATGTCAAACTGTTTAACCTGTCAGACGAGGACTTAGCCCAAATTCAGGGGGTTTTAAACCAGTCCATCAGCTTCGACAGCGACACCATCAACGTCAATGAATCGGTGGCGATCGCCCAATTTCTCTACACCGACCAAGGGGAAACCCTACTGCGTTTACTGGGGGAGGTGGTGCAAACCCCATCCCGACAGTCTGGGTTCCATGCCCTGCGGGCGGCGTTGATCCTGGCGGCAGCGGATGAGCCCACGGGGCTAACGGTGTTGAACTTTTTGGTTAAGTACCCGACCCCGGCGATTCGGGTGGATGCCATTCGAGGGTTGGCGATCGCCGATCAGATCAACCGCACCATTGGCGGGGCCAGTGCCGCCATCAATTGGGTCCATGAACAAACCACCCTCACCGCCAGCGAAGAACCCGAATCGGTGGTGCTGACGGCGCGGCAGTTGGTATGGGACAACCCACCCTACGGGGTCAGCCGCTCGGAAATTCGGGTGCCCCGACGACAAATTCGCGCCAATCTTTACCTACCCACCCCCACGGGTAACTGGCCCCCGCTGCCGCAGCAGGCCCCGGTGGTGGTGATTTCCCACGGCCTGGGGGATAACCGCTATAGCTACGACTACCTAGGGCGCTACCTGGCCCAACGGGGGTTTGTGGTGGTGGTGCCCGATCACCCCGGCAGCAACAGCGACCAAATTTCTAACCTGCTGCGGGGCTTAACCTCAGATGTGGTCAGTGATGAGGAGTTTTTAAACCGTCCCCAAGACATCACCGCCCTGCTGGATGCCCTGACGGCCCATTTGGCAGGCAACCCGGTGTGGCGCGATCGCGCGGACCTCAACAACGTGGGGGTGGTGGGTCAATCCTTTGGCGGCTACACCGCCCTGGCTCTCGGTGGAGGCACCCTCCATCCAGAAAACCTCACGGCGGCCTGCGGCCCCCAAGTGGTGCCCGTCAACCTTTCCCTGCTGCTGCAATGTCAGGCCGATGCCCTCACCACCGTGCCCAGCTTCCGAGATCAGCGGGTGCGGGCGGTGTTGGCGGTGAACCCCGTCGGCAGCGCCCTGTTAGGCCCCCAGGGCTACAGCAGCATTCAAGTGCCCACCCTGATCCTGGCGGGGGTGGCCGACACGGTGGCCCCGGCCCTGCCGGAGCAAATTCGGCCCTTTTCCTGGTTACAAACCCCCGATCGCTATCTGGTGGTGGTGGGTAGCGCCACCCACTTTTCCGTGATCGATGCGGATGTGGAGAACAGCAGCTTGGTTTTGCCGCCGGGGGTGATTGGCCCCAACCCCCAAATTACCCAGGGGTATCTGCAAGTGCTGAGCCTCGGCTTTTTCAAAACCTATCTGGAGGGCGATCGCCGCTACGAAACCCTACTCAGCGCCCGCTATCTGCAAGAAAACCTCGCTACGGCCCCCTTCAGCCCCGTCAGCGTGATTCGCGACCTGCCGCCTACGGTCCTTGGCCAAGCCCAGGCTCCCTAGGGGTGGTCATGGATGAACGCTAGGGGCCACTTGGCCCGCATGTCGCCATTCCCGGAACGCTGGTGAAGCATTCGCCGCAGTGGTTTGGGGCAGCCAGTAATGGCTATGGGCATAGCAAAGGGTCCATGGGAATCCGTTGCGCAACGGCTACTATCCCCAGCCAGAGCCTTGATGGGGGCGCGGTCAGGGTGCCTCCATCGGGCTGTGACCCCTGCTGAGCCTGATGCAACCGGCTCCCGAATTGCAGGCACTCCGTTGGGTTCAAGAGCGTCGCCTCCTGGTGCATCGGTGTGACTGCGAAGCCTGCCCCCATTGGATGGCACGCCCTAGGATGGGAAGGCTATCCATAGGGCGGGGCCAGGCGGATCCTTTTTGCGCAGGATCGCCCCCTGCCCATCGGTTTTTCACCGCCTTCTTCCTGGTCGTGTCGCCATGGTTCGTTCTCGACTGTTGCTGATTGATGATGCCGCCGCCACCTTCAAAGGTTGGCAACAGGATCTACAGCAGCATTTTGGCGATCGCTATGGGGTGCAGTGGTGCAACACCGTCACCGCCGCCTTAGCTTGGCTCCAGGCCCAACCCCCCCAGACGGTGGCGGCGGTGGTGACGGTCCATCCCCTGGTGGATGCGCGGGGGCAGGTGCTGCGCGATCGCCTGCGCCAAGACCATCCCCAAAGTCCCTTGGTTGTGCTTGGGGTGCCCCCATTGGTAACGGCTTTCCCCGGTCACCCCCCGGCTTCAGATCGCCCCCCCGCCTTGACCCTAGGGGCGATCGTGGCCCAGGTGGAAGCCGCCCTCGATCAGCCCCTCGCCTTCTTGGCCCCAACCCCTGGCTTAACCCAGGACCCCTACCAACAACACCTGGAAAATCAACTGTCTACCTACATCGCGGCCCTAGAACGCCGCCTGGGGCTAGAGCAGGTGATTAGCCAAATTTCCCGACGCTTGATGAACCTCGCGCCAACGCAACTGGATGAGGGCATCCAAGCCTCGCTGGCGGACTTGGGAACCTGGGCGGTGGTGGATCGCTGC
>JAQCHG010000269.1 GCA_027619675.1 Cyanobacteriota bacterium | reverse complement strand
CGTTCCGCATAAATACGGGCGAGAAACGGGTTGAAGGGCAAAAAGTTAGCTATTCTATGGGTTAATCATCTTTTAACATCTCCTTAAGCGCCCCTGCGGGTGAGATCTTTCCCGCAGTCCGTGGCCCAAGACTTTAGCAACGCCCATTACGCAAACATTACGCAAACGGTCAGACGGTAAGCGCCGCATCCACTTCTCCCCGGTTTCCTTGGCGTTTTGAACTGACCCTGTGAACGCCCGATCGCTACCCGATGGGGGTACTTCCTGCCTGAGGCATGGGCGACGGGGATTAGCACGCCTTTACCAACCCTTCATCCGTCACTGTGTCCCAAGGGACAACACGGGAATGGGGGGAGTGTCAGGGTTGATCAACCCCAAATCGGGATCCCTGACGCGGGGCAATGCTGGGGCGATCGCCCCCTTTCATTAAAGCCGCTTTAAAACCGTGACATTTTCTAGCGATCAGGGTGCTGGTTTGGCCGTCCATGGCCAGGATAGGGATCCCGCTGTCTGGGGCTTAACGGTCCTCACCCCCTCTGGGGGCGACCTGGGCAGGGGCATGTTCCCAGTTCTAAATATTTGGACTGTTCTAAATATTTGGACTGTTCTGAATGTTCTGAATGCGTCACTTGCCCACCTGTTGAATCTGTTGAGGCACCTTTTTTGGTTACCACCCTCAAACCCAAAACTGCTTTCCCCGCCACCGTCCATCAGCTCGAAAACGGTCTGACGGTGGTGCATCAGCACATGCCTGCCACCCCGGTAGTGGTGGCGGATGTCTGGGTCCGGGCCGGGGCGGGGGTAGAGCCGCCCCAATGGTCGGGCATTGCCCACTTTCTAGAGCACATGGTGTTTAAGGGCACCGAGCACCTGCTCCCCGGCATGTTCGACTACGCCATCGAAACCCAGGGGGGCTCTAGCAATGCCGCCACCAGCCACGATTACGCCCATTTCTACATGACCGTCTCGGCGGAGGCCCTGGCCGATACCCTGCCCTACCTGGCGGAGTTGGTGCTCCATGCGGGCATTCCCGCCGATGAGTTTGTGCGGGAGCGCCATGTGGTGCTAGAGGAACTGCGCCAGGCGTTGGATGACCCTGACTGGCTCGGGTTTCAGGCGATGTCGGCCCAGGTGTACGAAGAGCATCCCTACGGGCGATCGGTCCTGGGGACAGAGGACCTGCTGCTGCAACTGTCCCCGGAGGATATGCGCCGCTTCCACCAGGCCCACTACCAGCCAGAAAACATGACCCTGGTGATTGCCGGGGGCATTCCCCTAGACACCACCCTAGAACTGGTGCGCCACTGCTTCCGGGCCTTCCCCAGCCCTACCCCTTGCCCGATGACGGCGGCGATGCCCGCCACCCCGTGGCGGGGGGTGCGGCGACAAACCCTACACCTACCCCGGCTAGAGCAAGCCCGCCTGCTCATGGCCTGGACTGGGCCAGGGGTGAATGCCCTGGATGAGGGCTGCGGGATGGACCTGCTGTCGTCTTTGCTGGCGGAGGGGCGCAGCTCTCGCTTGGTGCGGGAATTGCGGGAGGAGCGACAGTGGGTGATGGACATCGGCAGCGGCTTTTCCCTCCAGCGGGATGCCAGTCTGTTTACCCTGCAAGCCTGGCTGGAGCCCGATCGCGTGGGGGATGTGGAGGCGCTGATCTGCGATCGCTTGGCCCAAATCGGTCAGGTGCCTGTGCCAACGGCGGAACTGAGCCGCGCCAAGCGGCTACTGTGCAATGACTTTGCCTTTTCCACCGAAACGCCGGGGCAGTTGGCGGGGCTCTATGGCTACTACGGCACCGTTGCCCAACCGGCGGACAGCTACACCTATCCCACGCGGGTCCAGGCCCATACCGGCAGCAGTATTGCCCATTTGGCCCGCCGCTGGCTCTCCCCAGAAGACTATGCGGTGACGGTGTTGATGCCAGAGGACTGGGCGGCGGCCTAGGGCGCGTCATCCATTCGCGTCATCCATTACAGGTGAACGTCCTGCTGGGTAACCATTCCCGCGCCCGCCCCTAGGATGGGGCTAGGGGCCGTAGCCGTATGGTCCCACCCCACTGCTGATGCCCAGGGTTGACCGTTGCCGTTGGTCGCCTGCCGCCGTTGGGTGAATAATGGCGGTTGGGCCTTCTCCCATGTATGTCCTGTGAACCTATGACCTCTTCCCTTTCTTTGGCTCGTCCTGCCCTCCATCGCACCGTGCTAGACAACGGCATTGTGGTGCTGGTGGTGGAAAATCCCGTCGCTGATATTGTGTCAGCGCGGTTGTTTGTGCGGGCGGGCACCAGCTACGAGCCGCGATCGCAGGCGGGGTTGTTTGCCCTGCTCACGTCCCTGCTCACCAAGGGCAGCGATCGCTTCTCCTCCATGGCCATTGCAGAACAGGTGGAATCCCTGGGGGCTAGCCTCAGCAGCGACACCTCCTCGGACTACAGCCTGCTCAGCCTCAAAACCGTCTCAGCGGACTTTGAAGACATCCTGGCCTTGGCGGCCCACCTGCTGCAATGCCCCACCTTCCCCGAGGCGGAGTTGGAACTGGAGCGTCGCCTCACCCTGCAAAGCATTCGCTCCATGCAGGAGCAGCCCTTCACCGTGGCCTACAACGCCCTGCGGGCCGCCCTCTACGGCGATCACCCCTACGCCCTACCGGGCATCGGCACCGCCGAAACCGTTGCGCAACTGACCCGAGACGACCTACTTACCACCCACGAGACCTATTTCCGCCCCGACAATTTAGTGGTGGCCATTTCTGGGCGCATTACCCAGGTTGAGGCGGTGGACCGGGTGCAGGCCCATTTGGGCCACTGGCGCGCCCCTGCCACCCCGATCCCAACCATTGACTATCCCCCCTTACCCCCTGGGGGCATCTGGGGGGCGGTACCCCAAGACACCAACCAGGCGATCGTCATGGTGGGCTACCAAGCCCCCCCGGTGAAGCATCCCGACTATGCCCCCCTGAAACTGCTGAGCACCTACCTGGGTAATGGCCTCTCTAGCCGCCTGTTTGTAGAACTGCGGGAAAAACGGGGCTTGGCCTACGATGTGTCGGCCTTCTTCCCTACCCGGTTGGGCATGTCGCAGTTTGTGGCCTACATGGGCACGGCCCCAGACAATGCAGCGGAGGCCCTGGCGGGGCTGCGCCACGAGGCCGAACGGTTGGTCACCACCCCCCTAACGGCGGAGGAGTTGCAGGCATCGAAGAACAAACTGCTGGGGCAATATGCCCTGGGCAAGCAGACCAATGCCCAACTGGCCCAACTGCTGGGCTGGTATGAGGTGCTGGGGCTAGGGATTGATTTTGATGCCGCCTTTCAGGAGGCGGTGGCGGCGGTCACGCCGGAGGTGGCCCAGGCGGCGGCGGCCAGTTGCTTCCTGAACCCCAATGTGGTGCTACTGGGGCCAGAAGCGGCGATCGCCCCCCTAGCGGCGGGAGGTGCCTAGGGACGGTTTCGGTCTCGATCTATGGGCTGAATCGTCCCCAAATGTCTCAGCCCCCGCAGCCCTTCTGTCCCCGCGATCGCTACCGCCCTGCGTAGGCGGCCATGGGCTCCTTGATGAAGCGGATATACAGATGCTTGAAGGTGGAGCGCAGCACCCGAGGCAGGCCGAAATCAATGGGTACCAGGTGGGCGGGCAGTTGCCAGTGGGCGATCGCCAGATCTTCCGGTTGCGCCAAGGGGAAATGAATGGCGGTCAACTCAGGGCACAACCCTAAGCGCATCGACTGGGCCACCGTGGGCACCGTGGCAGGGTCCGCACCAAGGATGGCCACCAGGGCGCGATCCAGCGCAAACACATCGGTGGCTGCCCCCAACACCCCCAAGGCGCGGGGTTCACCGCCGCTGGGGCCGTTGCCCTCATGGCCGATAATGCCATCCACCAGGGTGAGTTGGGGGGCGATCGCCCGCGCCGTTTCCACCAGCGTGGTGCCAAAGCGATCGCGGTCCTTGCCCGCCTCCATGTGCCACCAGGCCTTCATCTTGCCGGGGACGCAGCCAAACAGGTTTTTCACCCCTAACGTCAGGGTCAGTTGCACGTGGGATTTCACCTTGGGCAGGTTGATCACCACGTCGGCATCCATGGCTTCCTTGGACAGCAGTAGGTGGGCCAGTTCACCCCTGGCCTCGGTGGGATAGCGCTGGCCCTTCATTTCCCGCACGGGCACCCCAGCTTTTTCTAGCCAGGGCAGGTAACCGTTGGCCTTGGCCACCCCATGGGCGCTGCCAAAGGCGGGGCTATCCGCCAAGAAGGGCTGTCCCCCGGCGGCTTTCACCAACTGGGCCACGCAGTAGACCACCTCGGGGCGGGGGACACATTCCTTAGTGGGGCGGGCTCCGG
>JAQCHG010000268.1 GCA_027619675.1 Cyanobacteriota bacterium | reverse complement strand
AGATCAAAAATCCTCTGAAGGGAGGGTATGGTCGTGAGGAAAAGGATAGGGTCAGGCTAGCAGAACTGAGCAAACAGCCATGTCCCCTACCCCGACTTCAGTATCTCCGAGCCCTAGCCTCAGCGACGAAACCACCCTAGCGCTCACCTTGGATTGCCTGTTGGAACACCTGCCGTTGAAGACCGAGGGTAGCTATAGTCTGGCAACCCTTTACTCGGTGCTGTTACGGGCCGCTAGCCATCAAGACACCATTGAGCATACCTGTCAGATTTTGGAGCATGTTCCCAGTAGCAATGGGGTTCGTTACCACCTCAACCAACTGACAGATATGGCGGCCTTGGAGCGGCAGATGAATGCAGCCTTACAGCAACGATTGCCGGAGGATATCGTCAACCATCGTCATCGTTTGGCCATTGATTTACATCTAATCCCTTACTACGGCGTCCCTAGTCAGAGCGAACAGCCCTATCTCTATCACGCTAAGGCTAAGGCCGGGACAACCACCTTCTTCGCTTATGGCACGATTTACGTGATTCGCTGCCATCAACGTGTGACCTTAGCCATCCATGGGATTCCACCGGGAGAGACGTTGGTGGCTACCCTGACAATTTTGTTGGCGGCCTTGAGCCCCTTGCGGGTGAAGATAGAGCGGCTCTATCTCGACCGGGGCTTCTACAGTATTCCGGTGATGCGGTGGTTGCAAGCTTTGCGGGTGCCGTTCATCTTACCGGCTATCATTCGGGGTAAACGAGGCGGTACCCGTGCCCTCTGCCAAGGACGCTGTAGCTATCTGAGCCCCTATACCCTCCACAGTGCCGACTATGGCTCCCTAACGGTTCAAATCGCGGTGGTTTGCCGCTATCACCAGGGGAAGCGGAGACGCCATGGCGTTCATTACTTGCTCTTTGTGGTCTATCGGGTGCGGGTGGCTTTGCATCAATTGCCTCGGCATTACCGCCACCGCTTTGGCATTGAGACCAGCTATCGATTGAAAAATCAATGCCGCATTCGCACCACCACTAAACGCCCACAGGTGCGCTTCTTCTTTGTGGCCCTAGCTTTTCTGCTGGTGAATCTTTGGATTTGGCTGTTATGGACCCACCTCAGTCGCTCTAGGCGTGGCTACAGGCAGGTTTATCAACGGCGTTTTCCCCTCAACACCATGCTGGAGTTCTTATCTCATGCAGTCGAACGGCGATTCCCACTGATTCATACCATTTCTCTCCCTCCGCCAACATAATCTTTTCGATCTACTGACAATGGCTGATCCCAGCGGGGGCAGGCATCCTGGGGGTGAGTGTGGGAGCCGTCATCACCTTTTTTGCGGTGCGGGGCGTGGCCCCAACGGAAGTAGCCAACCCCTCGGTCCCCAGTGCTGAAGCCAACGGAGCACCGGAGGAGGATGCCGCTACCCGTGCTGAGGCCTTTCGCCAACGGCAGCAGTTTGTCAGCGAAACGGTCAACCAACTGGGGCGCGACACCCTCATTGGCGAGTCCCCGGTGCGGGGGAATCCTGACGCCTCGGTGGTGGTGATTGAATTTTCAGACTTTCAGTGTCCCTATTGCGCCCAAGCCGCGTCAGCGGTGGATAGCTTCGTGGACGCCCATGAATCGGAGGTGCTGTTTGTCTACAAACATCTGCCCCTGACCCAAATCCACCCCCAGGCGGTGCCTGCGGCCCTAGCGGCTTGGGCGGCCCAGCAACAGGGACAGTTTTGGCCTTTCCACGATGCCCTGTTGGCCCGCCAAGACAGTCTGGGGGACGACCTCTACGTCGAAATCGCTACGGAGTTGGGGCTGGACCTGGATCAGTTCAATCGCGATCGCGCCAGTGAAGCGGCCCAGGCGGCGATCGCCCGTGATCTGGCCCTCGCGGCTGAACTGCGCCTCAACAGCACCCCCACCTTTTTGATGAATGATCTGCTGATCCCCGGTGTGGTCCCGGCGGAGTTCTTTGCGGAAGCCCTGGACCGCATCCAGGCGTTTCAGCAGCAGCAGGCCCCGCCAACAACCCCGGCGGAATAGCGCAGTGCCCTAATCTGCCACCAATCGCCGTCTAAATCAGGGCGATACAATGGCCCTAACGGAAGGATATCTGACCCCATGGCTGTCCACGTTGATCCCCGGCAATGCCTCCCCTCCGCCTATGAGTTGCCCGACTCAGACGATCGGCCCGTGGATAACGAAATTCAAAACTGGATCCCAAACCTACTGTTGCTAACCCTGGCGATCGCGTGGTCGAACCGGACGGACAGGTTTTTTGGGGTGGACATGGGCATCTATTACGACCCCAACCAACCGGCGGTGGTCCCTGATGGTTTTCTGAGCTTGGGGGTCGATCGCCATGTGGGGCCAGAAGGTCGCCTCAGCTATGTGTTTTGGGAAGAGGATAATATCCCGCCCATTCTGGCCTTGGAAGTGGTGTCTAAAACCTACGGAGGTGAGTACACCCACAAGAAGGCACTCTATGCCCATCTCGGCATTCACTACTACGGGATCTATCAGCCCAATCGCCGCTCCCGCCGCCAACGTCAACCCTTAGAGGTCTATCAACTGACCGATGCGGGCATCTATCAGCCCCTAGCGGGACCTCGGTTTTGGCTACCGGAGGTGGGGCTAGCCCTGGGGCGAGAATCCGGGATCTATCTGGGCTACGAGCGGGAGTGGTTGTACTGGTACGACCAGGCGGGCGATCGCCTACCGACCCCAGAAGAACGCATCCAGCAGGAACAGGCCCGTGCCGAGCAGGCCCACGGTCGGGCCGAGAAGCTGGCCGCCCAACTGCGGGCGCTGGGCATCGATCCCGACGCAGTGGAGTAGCATCAAACAGGGGCGATGACCCCAGACAACCCCCTCAACGCTGGCGGGGCGGGAGGTGGTATTGAATTTGTTAAGTGCAGGACAGGATTGATGGCAGACGGGACAGCGATCGCGGGATTTAAAGAACTCCTGGAACAGGAGGTAGATAAGCGGCGCAATTTCGCCATCATCTCCCACCCCGATGCCGGGAAAACCACCCTGACGGAAAAGCTACTGCTGTACGGCGGGGCCATCCACGAAGCCGGAGCGGTGAAGGCCCGCCGCGCCCAGCGCCACGCCACCTCTGACTGGATGGAAATGGAGCAGCAGCGGGGGATTTCCATCACCTCCACGGTGCTGCAATTTGACTACCGCGACTGCCGCATCAACCTGCTAGACACCCCCGGCCACCAAGACTTTAGCGAAGACACCTACCGCACCCTAGCCGCCGCCGACAATGCGGTGATGCTAGAGGATGCGGCCAAAGGGCTAGAACCCCAAACCCGCAAGCTGTTTGAAGTCTGCCGGATGCGGGCTTTACCCATCTTTACCTTCTTCAACAAGATGGACCGTCCGGCTCGGGAGCCGTTGGAACTGCTGGACGAGATTGAGAAGGAATTGGGGATGCAGACCTACGCGGTCAACTGGCCCATCGGCATGGGGGAGCAATTTCGCGGCGTGTTCGATCGCCGCCAGCGGGCCTTTCACCTATTTGAGCGTACCGCCCACGGCAGCCGCGAAGCCGGGGTGACGGTGGTGAAGCTGGGGGATCCCCGCATTGAGGAACTGGTGGATCAGGACCTCTACTACCAGTTCAAAGAGGAACTGGAGATGATTGAAGAACTGGGGCCAGATCTGGATCTAGAGGCGGTCCACGCCGGACAAATGACCCCGGTGTTTTTCGGCAGCGCCATGACCAACTTTGGCGTCGAACTCTTCCTAGAGGCGTTTTTAGACTACGCCCTCAAACCCACCCCCCACGCCAGCACCGCAGGCGAAATTTCCCCCACGGAGGAACAGTTCTCGGGGTTTGTGTTTAAACTCCAGGCCAATATGGACCCCAAGCACCGCGATCGCGTTGCCTTTGTGCGGGTGTGCTCGGGCAAGTTTGAAAAAGACATGGTGGTCAACCATGCCCGCACGGGCAAAAGCGTGCGCCTCTCCCACCCCCAAAAGCTGTTTGCCCAAGGGCGCGAATCCTTGGAAGAAGCCTACCCCGGCGACGTGTTGGGGCTCAACAATCCGGGGGTGTTTGCGATCGGCGACACCATCTACCAAGGACAGCGGTTGGAATACGAGGGTATCCCCTGTTTCTCGCCGGAACTGTTTGCCTATCTGAAAAACCCCAACCCGTCTAAGTTCAAGCAGTTCCATAAAGGGGTGACGGAACTGCGGGAAGAGGGGGCGGTGCAAATCATGTTCTCCGCCGACGAAAGCAAGCGGGATCCGATCCTGGCGGCGGTGGGGCAACTGCAATTTGAGGTGGTGCAGTTTCGCCTGCAAAACGAGTACAACGTGGAAACCCGCATTGAACCCCTACCC
>JAQCHG010000267.1 GCA_027619675.1 Cyanobacteriota bacterium | reverse complement strand
CCCCCAGTCCCGTCGTTCGGCCCCCGGCGGCAGCAGCTCCTCCGGCAGCCCCCCAGCCCCCCGCTGCCCCCCCAGCGGAAACCCGTGCTCCCCTATCGGTGCGGATGGCGTCCCCCATGCGGCGCGGTGCGGCGCGGGGTATCCCCGAATATGCCATTCAGCGCGGCGATAAACCCCAGGTCAAAAACACTATGCTCTCTGACGAGGATATTGGCTGGGTTGATTAACCGGGCTGATGACATTGCAATGTCTGGCATGAGGATGACCACCCTGAATGCGGATATGGGTTGGGTTGATTAACCGGGCTCAGGGGAGCCTTACACGGTTCCTACCCGTTCTGTCCAGTTCTGTTGTGACCTGTCTGGGGATAGCTGGATGCCCCCTCTGGCCGAATCCCGTTCCTGGCCGGGTCCGCCCTGTGGGCTGATGCTCAGCCAATACAGTAGCGATCGCGGCCCTGTTGCTTGGCTAAGTAGAGGGCACTGTCCGCCTGGGCCAATAAATCATCCAGCCTGGACTGGGGATGGGGATGGATGCAGGCGATCCCCAAACTCAAGGTGACCTGGGGCTGCACGGGAGAGGTACTGTGGGGCAGGGCTAGGCTAGCGATGTGGGCTTGTAGCGTTTCTGCCACCCGCACGGCTCCGGTGACCGTCGTTTTCGGCAGCACAATGGCAAACTCTTCTCCCCCATAGCGGGCCACCAGATCGCCGGGGCGTTGCAGGGCTGTTTGCAGGGTTTTGGCAATTTGCATCAGGCATTGATCTCCGGCTTGGTGGCCGTAGGTGTCGTTGTAGGCCTTGAAAAAATCCACATCCGCCAAAATCAAGCTGATGGGGTGTTCCTCCCGCTGGGCACGCTGCCACTCCTGCTGTAGAGATTGGTCAAAGTAGCGGCGGTTAGGGATTTGGGTGAGCCCGTCCAGCATGGCCAGCACTTCTAGATTGCGGTTCATGTCCTGAAGTTGCTGGTAAAGCAGGGATTGCTGAATCGCGATCGCCACCTTATCCACCACATTAATGGCCAGTTCCTGCTGCCAGTCTTGCCAAGGATCCTTTTGGATGCAGGCAAATTTACCCCAGACGGTCGCCCCCACCTTCAGGGGTAAAATCATCCAGCCCCCCGGAAAGGTCCGCACCAGGGTGGCCAAAAACTCATCCGCCATAATGGGGGATTGCTCGGGCTGATCCAACCGCAGCACCTGCCCCTGTTTGAGGGGGGTCATGAGGGGGTTGTCGCTATCGGGAATGTCAAGACCGCCATAGGTACGGGTGGATTCGACCCCCGGACAATAGTCCACATGCACCCGCCACCAACCCGACTGGGACTGGTATTCACAGATCAGCACCCGCTCCACCTGCAACAGGGCCAGGGCCTCCTGGGCGGTGTTGGTAAACACCTGCTTCAGATCGAGGGAGTCTCGAATGATGCCCATCACCCGATTTAGGGCTGCCTGCCGCTCCGCCTGTTGTTGCAGTTGACGATAGAGGCGATGCTGCTGAATGGCTAAGGACAGTTGTCCCGCGATCGCCTCCGCCAAATGCAGTTCCCGGTGGGTCCAACGTTCATGGGAAGCGGGTTCACGATTTACGGACAAAGCGCCCCACACCTGGTCATGCACCACTAAGGGAACGGTCATCCAAGCCCCCGGCTGTTGCTGGGCCATGGCTTGGTTGAAGGGATCCGCCACCGTATGGGCGTGATCGGCACAGAAGGTCTGCCGCGCCAACAGGGTGGCGGCAATGGTGTTATCCCGGTGGGGGATTTCCTGCCCCAAGCAACTGGAGACCGTGGGGTGTCGTCGCTCCTCGGCAATGACCAACCAAATCTGGCGATCGGGGCAATATTGCACCAACCCCACATGGTCCGCTTCTAGCAAATGGACGATCCGCCGCAGGGTGAGTTCAAACACCGTGTCTAGGCGGGCTGCCCCCAAAATGGTCTGGGAAATTTCATTAATGGCCTGCTGCTGCTGTACATCCTGCCGGAGCTGGGTGTAGAACTGGTGCTGTCGCAGGGCGATCGCCACCTGATCGGTAAACTGCTGGAGCAGCGTGATTTCATTGGGCTGCCAATCGCGACTATGGCGACATTGCTGCACCCCCAACAGCCCCCAAAGGCCATTGTCATGCTCAATCGGCAACACCAAATTGGCAATCACCCCATAGTTAGCCAGCAAATGAACATAGCAGGCCGACAGGCCAGCGGTGTAGATATTGTTGACGGCATTCACATAGCCCCGGCAATAGGGCGTTAAACAATCATTCAAGGTCAGGCAGGGATCCGCCAACCGTTGCCCCCGCATAGACAGGATGTCAGCACCCCGCGCCTCCGCCACCACCAGACCACCCGTGTCGGGGTTAGGGTCAAACCGATAGATCACCACCCGATCCGCCTGAAAATATTGACGCACCAGGGTGACCGCCGTGTCTAATAACTCTTCTAGACGGGTAAATTGACGAATACTTTGGTTAAAGTCCGCCATGAGGCGGGCCTGGGCCTGTTGCTGTTGTAAGCTCTGCTCCAGCGCCTTGCGGTGGTGAATATCCTCTAACACACACACAATGGCGGCGGCTTCGTTCGTTGGCTGCAACCGAGTCAGGCTGAGTAACCCCCAACGACTCATCCCGAGGGCATTATTCCAGCGCAGTTCTAAGCGACAGTGGGGGATTTCAGCCGCCACCACCTTCGCCAAGCCCTGTTGATAGGCGATGATTTCCAGGGGATGCAGGTAGTCATGGAGGCAGCGCTGCACGAGCTGGTGTACCGGCACCCCTAAACACTGGCTAAAGGCCACGTTAACGTCCGTCAGGACGCCATTAGGCTCCATCAGGGCCATGGCCATGGGGGTTTGCTGAAATAAGGTCTGATACCACTGCTCAACCACAGTAATGGCGATACCCCCAGGTGACGTATTCAACCTTTCACCCCTAGCCCATGGCCTCCCGGATGCGGTGATCAGGCAGAGGGGAGGACGCTAGCATTGCTCGGTTTCCTCTTTGGGTGTCTCCTCAATCAACCTTTCAACCTTCTTCCTCGGGTGCCCGTTTACCAGGTGGGCTTCCCCTGCCCGCTGGGTTGCCTGCTCCGAGTCAGGGGGAACCTCCCCAAGTGGGAAAAATTTAAATGCCCCTCGGGGGCAGCAGCATCTAGGGCACGTCATCGGTGAAAGATGAAAGCCTTGCTGGGCAAGCCTTACCGCTTCTGCCTCAAGGATGGAGCGAGGATCTGTAGGCCGTTGTGCAACAAGGGGCCTAGCGTTAATGGATAACAGCCCCCAGGGCTCTGTCAACGCTAGAAATGGTGCATTGGCAGTCTGTCGGGCAAGGCTCCCTAAGCCCTCCTAGCCACAAACGGAACATTAACAGCCCCTTCGGGGGCGTTATCCATGGCGTGTGAACTCTGGCCTAGGGAACCAGGGCCGCGCCCGCCCCTGCGATCCGACTGGAAGCTATGGCCGTCTAATCATCACGACTCTGGCGGTCATGGGTGATAGCCCCTAGTTTGCCCTAGTTTGCAGGGGGCAGGCAGGCGATTTTGGCTCATTTTTTCCCTCCCTGCGGGGCCGCCATTCACCCCAAGACTGGGGGGGAACACGCCTCCCTGGCTGGTGCGGCCTAGCCTTTGGGAGAATCCCCCCCTACAGTGAAGAAAGCGCAATAGATCGACTGAAATCGGCTCCTGGGGTCCCGCTTCCCAAGGGTTATCCGTTGGTCCATCCTGCCGAGTCTAATCTGGCATCGCTAGGGGACAATTACGGGGTTACCCAGTGATGGCAGCCCTAATGCAGCTAGCGTTTCCCGGTCCTAAGGTTGCCTATCGTTGAGTTTGCTAAGTGTTGAGTCCGACATAACTGGTGAGCTATCTATTTTCCTTTGCCATTGACAAGCTTGCGATCGCAGGCACATCCCTGTGGGCCTTGGCCTTGTACTTGGGCCTCGCCTCCCTGGGTCAACGGGTGACAGCGGCCCTGACTCGGTGGTTTAACTTTGCCGAGCGATCGCTGTACTTCTCAGCGGAGGAGTTTGAGCGTACCCGCCAGGGACGAGAGGCGCAAAACGCTTTCTGGGCCTCAGTGCTCAGCATTGTGCCGTTCCTAGGGGCAGGGGTTCTGTGCCACTACGGCATTGATGTTAGCTTGGGAAATAGTTGGTCTATTAGTCTGGGGCTGATTGCCGCGATCGGGTGTGGAGTATATGAACTGGGACGCCGCACCAGCGAGGACCGTAAAGACTAGTCCAGCGCGGCGTAAGTTTGCCAACCGTTTCCTTGGGTGGAGGAGCTGGGGAGCATGGGAGATGCCTGTCCTGTTCGCGCAGCGGCTCCGAAGGAGCAACGAAGTCGTGG
>JAQCHG010000266.1 GCA_027619675.1 Cyanobacteriota bacterium | reverse complement strand
GATGCGATTGCGGCGGGGAAAGTGAGCCCGATCAGGGGGAGTACCGGGGGGATGCTCACTGACCAAGAGGCCCCGTTGGGCGATCGCCCGGTGGAGGTCGAGGTTGGCGCGGGGATATACCACATCCACCCCCGTCCCCAGCACAGCGATGGTAGATCCCTGGTGCTGGAGACAACTATCGTGGGCCTCGCGATCGATGCCATCCGCTAATCCAGAAATTACGGTAATGCCCGCCCGACTCAGGTGGGCGGTGATGCGGCGGGTCCAGCGCCGACCATATTCCGACGGGCTGCGGGTGCCGACAATGCCCACCGCTGGCTGCCGTTGGCATTGGGCCAACAACTCCACCTGGCCCTGGTAGTAGAGCACTGGGGGCGGGTCGGGAATTTCAAACAGTAGGGGAGGATAAGCCCCATCCGCTGGGGTGAGGTGGGAGGCCATCGGTGGGGTGAGATCCAGGCTAGGGCGCTGCTGGGCGATCGCCGTGGCTAGCTTCGCCCCAATTCCCTCCACCCCTTGCAGTTCTGTGGCACTGGCCTCCCAAGCGGCAGCCAAACTGCCAAAGTGACTATGGATACGCTTAAGGGTGATTGGCCCCACCCCTTCAATTTGACTCCACGCCCACCACAAAACCCGCTCTGCAACCACCTGCGATCCCTGCTCTGTACCCTGTCTATTCACTATGCACCGTGGCGACAAAAAGACGGTATTACCAAGGACATCAGGCGACTTTTGTACCGAGGGCGTGGCCAAGGTTCAGAGGCCGTGGGTTTCGTTCTACAGCACGGGTGAAAGCATAAATCCCCCGGTCTTGGCTGCCCTGCGGTTTAAGGGCCTGCTGCCACGGGCGGGCGGATTGCCCCAGGAATGGCAACGCACTTGCTACCCGGATCGCGAGGTCAGGGCCGGGGTCTGGGGGCTGAGCGGAGTCGAGGCCCCAGGAATGGCGACGCACTTGTTACCCGGATCGTGGGGGCGTGGCGACAATCCACCACAAATTTCCGGCAGGTCAGCTTGACCTGCCTATGACAAAAAACGAAAAACTGACTATCAGGGACTATCAGGGCGAACGACCGGATTCGAACCGGCGAATGGCGGAACCACAATCCGCTGCCTTAACCCCTTGGCTACGCTCGCCATGCGTAATCGCATTTGTGATTATAGCATCGGCCTTTGCCCAAGGCTAGACGATTGTCCAAAGGATGGCCCAAGGATCTCGCGTACCCAAAGCCCCTGTCACCGCTGCCTTGAGCGCCATGGCCAGGGGATGGGGGGGAGAGGCAAGCATCGCGGGACTGGGATCTGTCGGCGGCTGAGGCAACAGGGAGACTGGCCTCAACCGCCGGGGCTAGATGATGTGCCCCGACGCCCTTCAGCCGCTTGGGGCCGAATACCTCTACAATAAGCGCCAGGATTCAGCGATCCTGACCATGCCTTGGACCCATGCCCTAGACTGCACTGGTGGTGGAGATCCTAGATGAAACCTAGAACCCTAGTGGGCTTCCTTTTGGCGGGGGCGGGGATCGGAGCCCTGGTGGCCACGAATCCTGGCCCTGATGCCTATCAGCGTTATGCCCTTGAGCAAGCCACCCTCTACTTCAATGAGTCGGTCTGCAATGATTTGCCGGCTGGGGTTGCCGATCTGCTTCAAGGGCGCTGTGCAGAAATTGTGGCCATGGGACAGCCCCAGCTACAAACGCTGATCCGCGATCGCACCGAACGACTCAACCTCGGGGTGTGCAGTATCTATCGCACCACCCTCGGTTTGCCAGAGGGGATTCCAGGGCTAGAAAGCATTCCCACCTATGAAGTCAAAACCTTGGGGATTGCTGGTTACTTTTTGCCCATTAATGCGGGGCAACAGCCCTAGTCGCAGGAACATCCCCTCCCGGATACCCACACTCGGTAGTAGTTGGCAAATTTAAGTCGTGCTGTCTGAGGCTTGCTGTCCTTGATACAACGCTTAACACTGCGCCCCTTTTTAATGGATTCTGTCAGGAGGTCCGCTTGAGGGCTAGGGCGATCGCCCCCTCATGCTCAAGGGATGCCGCAGACAACCCATGGTGTGGGGCGTTTGTCATCGGTTGTCATGGGTGGTCTGAGTCCATGTCTGCGCCCAAGTAGCCCAGTTAGAGGATTCAGCTATCCATCCAGGTCTACGGAGGCACTGGTTCGCCGCTCATTTTGCTGTCATCCAGGATCATTGTGATGCCCACTGCCTATCTCTTGGTTTCCCACGGCAGCGCTGATCCCCGCCACCGCAAAGCCCTCATGCGGTTGGCCCAAACCGTCCGCCAGCAGTTGCTCGACCCCACCTGGGTGGGACGGCAAGGGCAGCCATTACCCCCTCAAGAGCCCGAGGAGACCGGGGCGCGACGGTCTGAGTTTGCCCTCGCCCCCGGACGGGGCAATTCCCTTTTGGACGATTCTGAACCTAACCCGGTACCGTCCTCGTCTGAGGCAGAACGTCAGCATCCTATGCCCTTGGTGGGGACTGCGACCCTAGAGGCTAGTCAGTTTTCCTTGACTGAGCAGATTGTCATGTTTAGCCGTCGGGCCATGGCCTTGGGGGTGACCCAACTGGTGGTGGTGCCCCTGTTTTTGCTGCGAGGGGTCCATGTGATGGAGGATTTACCCACGGAAATTAATCAGGCCCAGGCCCAACTCCCGTCGCCCCTAGACATTCACCAAACCTGTCACCTTGGCGGTTATCAAGGACTGCAAGCCTTTCTGGCTAGTCGCTTGGCCCGTACCCATGCGGAAACCCGATTGCTGGTGGCCCACGGCAGTCGCCGCCCCGGCAGTAACCGCACCCTAGAGCGCACGGCGGCGAAGCTTCAGGCCACGGTGGCCTACTGGGCCACGGCTCCTGGGCTAGAGGAGCAGGTGATCACCTTAATTCAGGGGGGCCATCGCCACATTGCGGTGATGCCTTACTTTCTGTTTGCGGGTGGCATCACCGACAGCATTACCCAGCAAACGGAAGCCCTGGCAGAGCGGTTTCCCCGCGTGCGACTACGGCTGTTGCCGCCCTTGGGTAGTAGTGCTGACCTGGCGCGGGTAGTGAGTGATGTGGCCCTGACGGTCCCGATGGTGGCGCAACCCTTGGTGGATCCAGTGCCTTTGAGAAATGGTATAACGACCTAACGCAAAGATAAGGATGCCATGACACAGCGGCAGGACGGCAGCGATCGCGATCGCCCCTTGGGCAAGGTCTATCTCGTAGGGGCAGGCCCTGGGGATCCAGGTTTGTTCACCCTGAAGGGGCGGGATTTGCTAGACCAAGCGGATGTGGTGATCTATGACGCCCTGGTCAGTGCGCCGATTTTAGCCATGGTGAACCCCCGCGCTGAGCTGATTGCGGCGGGTAAGCGGCGGGGGTATCACTCCCTCAAGCAGCCAGAAATCACCGCCTTGTTGATTGAGCAAGCCCAGTGCCACCGCACCATTGTGCGTCTGAAGGGGGGCGATCCCTTCGTATTTGGTCGGGGGGGCGAAGAAATGGCGGGGCTGGTGGCCGCAGGCATTGAGGTGGAAGTGGTGCCCGGTATTACCGCTGGGGTGGCGGTGCCCGCCTATGCCGGCATTCCCGTGACCCATCGGGAGTACAGCTCGTCGGTCACCTTTGTCACGGGCCATGAGGCGGCGGGTAAATACCGCCCCGATGTGGACTGGCGGGCGATCGCCCGAGGGTCGGAAACCATTGTGATTTACATGGGCATCCACAACTTGTCCAACATCGTTAACGCCTTGATGGGGGCATCGCTGGCGGCGGATACCCCCGTGGCCCTGATCCGCTGGGGTACCCGCCCAGAGCAGGAAACCCTGGTGGCCACCCTGGGTACCGTGCTGGATGAAATGATCGCCACGGGCTTTGCGGCTCCGGCGATCGCAGTCATTGGTCAAGTGGTGAACCTGCGATCGCAGTTGGCCGACGGTTGCCCCGCCCTTGCTATCCCCGAATGGACCGGAGCAGCGGTAGGCACGTCTTCATCCCCAAGGGCACCCAAGGAAGGGACACCGATTGTTAGGATGGAATAGCCCTGGGTTGCCCCTTGGCCCCCTTGCCGTTCATGCAGTGTGACCCCCTATGACCGCCACCATCCAGGTAGACAAAAAGAAGCTAAAAAGACCGCCCCTGGACATCCATACCTTAGGAGATCGGGTGCTGCGTCAACCGGCCAAACGGGTGTCTAAGGTGGATGAAGAAATTCGGCAACTGGTGCGGCAAATGCTGCAAACCATGTACAGTTCTGACGGCATTGGCCTTGCGGCTCCCCAAGTGGCGGTTAACAAGCAAGTGATTGTGGTGGATGTGGAGCCGGACAACGCGGCTAAGCCTCCCCTAGCGCTG
>JAQCHG010000265.1 GCA_027619675.1 Cyanobacteriota bacterium | reverse complement strand
GCGGTCTGCCCTCATGGATTTGGGGGCCATTGGCTACCTGCCGGGGGCGGGGGCGATCGCGCGGGCATTGACGGAAAACAGCCTCAAGTTGATTGCCCTCAAGGGGGTACTCGACGGGCATTTGGTCGATGAACCCGGTCAACCGCCGCCGCTGACGCCAGAAACCGTTGAAGTCATGGCCCTGATGGACGGCTTGCTGTGATGTCCCCCCGCCCGTTTACACCTGTCCATCCCGTCCCCCGCTCAAGCCCATGGCCCTGGTTCCCCCTGACTTTGTCATCCCCACCCCGCCCGCCACGGATCGCTGGCGGCTGCAACCCCTCACCATCCACGATGTGGTGCGGGACTATGATGCCGTCATGACCAGCCAACCGGAACTGTGGCAGCGGTTTGGTAACCTCTGGGGTTGGCCTGCACCGGATCTTTCCCTAGAGCAGGATCTCATTGACCTGGCTTGGCACCAAAAGGAGGCCCAGCGGCGTCAGTCCTTTGCCTATGCGGTGATGGATGCAGCCGTCCATCAACAGGTGGGCTGTGCCTATGTGGATCCCCCCTTTACCCCTGGCTGTGATGCGGCGGTGCTGTACTGGGTGCGCACCAGTGTCCTAGGCTCAGGGTTAGAGGCTGAGTTGGGGCAAGTGTTGCGCCAGTGGATTCAAGACCATTGGCCCTTTCGTCGCGTAGAGTATCCAGGCAGATCTGAATAGCCGTGGTGACCGAAACTGATTCCGTTCAAACATTGATCCAAGCGGTGGAGGCGGCGGACTCTGCCGCCGGCCTCGTGCAGGCGGTGCGGGCCTTGGCCATGGTGCAGGAGGCCGCTGCTATTCCCACCCTGATTGCGGTGCTGGGGTTTAACAACCCAGGGGCAGCGGTGGCAGCGGTGGATGGTCTGGTGCAGTTGGGGGCGATCTCGGTTCCGGCCCTGCTGGAGCAGCTCGATGGCTACAACTACGGGGCACGGGCCTGGGCCATTCGTGCCCTGGCTTTGATTGGTGATCCCCGCGCCTTAACGGTGTTGGTGGAGACCGCCCGAGGGGACTTTGCCCTCAGTGTGCGGCGGGCCGCCGCCAAGGGGTTGGGGAACATTCAGTGGCAAGCTATGGTGCCAGAGGAGGCAGAACCCGCCCAGGCCGCCGCCCAAGCCGCCCTGTTGGTGGCGCTGCAAGACCCCGAGTGGGTGGTGCGCTATGCGGCGGTGGTGGGGTTGTCGGGCTTAGTAGCGGCCCAGGTCTTGGGGGAAGAGGCTGCACAGGCGTGCCTAGCAGCTTTGACCCAATGCAGTCACCAGGATGAAGAAACGGTGGTGCGGGCGCGGGCCAGTTGGGCGATCGCGCAGCTATCACCGCCCTAATGGTCTGTCAGCGTTCAATTTGTGAGTTCGTGTAGGTTGGGTGGAACGATGTGTTCGCGGAGCGTCTCCGAGAGGAGAGAACCCAACCTACAACTTTAGGTTTGACAAACCACCAGTGGTTTGTCAAATCATTAGGGTTGCTCCGTCACCTGCCCCGCCTCGATCGCGGCGGTGTATTCCCGATCTAGCTTCAGGGCCAGCACCCCCAGGGGTGGCAGGGTCAAATCAAGGGAATAGGGCCGATTGTGGAAACTCCAATCATCGGACCATTTGCCCCCCACGTTGCCCATGTTGCTGCCGCCAAAGTCGCGGGCATCGCTGTTAAACAGCTCCCGATAGTAGCCCCGCTCCGGCACCCCAACCCGGTAATGGCTGTGGGGTTGGGGGGTGAAATTGCACACCACCACAATGAAATCCCCGCTGTCCTTATCCCGGCGGTTAAAGGCGACGACGCTGTGGCGGTTGTCGCTACAGTCAATCCACTCAAACCCCTCTTGGGTGAAGTCTTGGGTGTAGAGGGCGGGCTCACTGCGATAAAAGCCATTGAGCCTAGCGATGAAATTCTTGTGCTTCTGGTGGGGTTCGTATTGCAGCAAGTGCCATTCCAGATCGCCCCACACATTCCACTCGCTCCACTGGCCAAACTCCATGCTCATGAACAGGGTCTTTTTGCCGGGGTGCAGGAACATGTAGGTAAACAGACAGCGCAGGTTGGCAAACTTCTGCCACTCATCTCCGGGCATTTTGCCCAGCATGTTGCTCTTACCGTGGACCACCTCATCGTGGGAGAGGGCCAGCATGAAATTTTCGCTAAAGGCGTACCAAATGCTGAAGGTGACGTTGTTTTGGTGGAACTGGCGGAACCACGGGTCCATGTTGAAGTAGTCCAACATGTCGTGCATCCAGCCCATGTTCCACTTCAGGTTGAACCCGAGCCCCCCCACATAGGTGGGCCAAGACACCATGGGCCAGGAGGTAGATTCCTCAGCAATGGACAGGACACCGGGATAGTAGCTAAACAGCAGGTGGTTGACCTGGCGGAGGAAGTCAGCGGCCTCGATATTTTCCCGACCGCCATAGTCATTGGCAACCCACTCCCCAGGCTCGCGGCAGTAGTCCAGGTACAGCATGGAAGCGACCGCATCCACCCGAATGCCGTCAATGTGGTACTTGTCAAACCAAAACAGAGCGTTGGCCACGAGGAAGTTGCGCACCTCGTTGCGGCCATAGTTGAACACCAGGGTGCCCCACTCCTTGTGTTCGCCCTTGCGGGGATCGGCGTGTTCATAGAGGTGGGTGCCGTCAAAGAAGGCCAGCCCGTGGCCATCCTTGGGAAAGTGACCGGGCACCCAGTCCACAATTACCCCGATGCCGTTTTGGTGGCACTGATCCACGAAGTACATAAAATCTTCGGGGCTGCCATAGCGGGAGGTGGCGGCATAGTACCCCGTTACCTGATAGCCCCAGGAGCCATCAAAAGGGTGCTCCGCCACGGGCAGCAGTTCCACATGGGTAAAACCCAGTTCCTTCACATAGGGGATCAGTTTTGCCGCCAGTTCCCGGTAGGTGAGGAAGCGGGCACCGGGTTTGAGGTCTGCCACCTGCACTGGGGGTTCGGGTGTGCCATCCGCCCCGATCGCCGGATCCGCTGAAGAGGCATGGAGCCAAGAACCAAGATGGACCTCATACACTGACACGGGATGGGTGAGGGGATCGGTGTGTCGCCGGGTTTCCATCCAGTTGGCGTCTTGCCACTC
Organism: Cyanobacteriota bacterium; assembly: GCA_027619675.1. GTDB lineage: Bacteria > Cyanobacteriota > Cyanobacteriia > Phormidesmidales > Phormidesmidaceae > PCC-6406. The sequence goes on along the minus strand of JAQCHG010000265.1, from coordinate 1,259 downwards.
GTAGCGATCGAGCTGGGCCACAATCGAGGCGGTTTTGGGCCGCACCTCTTGGTGAAAACCGTAGGGATCTGATTTTTCGTAGATGTGACCCGCTTGGTTCTTAACCTCGTACTTGTAGGATGCCCCCACCTCCACACCGGGGATGAACAGTTCCCAGATGCCGTTGCCCGTCAGCCGCATTTGATGCTTGCGGCCATCCCAGTGGTTGAAATCCCCCAAGACCGAGACGTTGCGGGCATTGGGAGCCCAGAGGGCAAAGTAGACGCCATCCACTCCCTCCATGGTGGTGGGGTGGGCACCGAGTTTTTCGTAAATGCGGTGGTGGTTGCCTTCGGCAAAAAGATGGCTGTCGAAGTCGGTGACGCGGCGGGTCTTGAAGGCGTAGGGATCGTAGATGAAGCGCTCGTGTTCCCCTTCCTGGTAGCGCAGTTGGTAATTGGCCAACTCTTCGGTTTCAATGAGGCACTCAAAAAAATGGGGGTTGTGATCCGCCTCCATGGGGTACTCTTGACGGTCTTCGGGCAGCACCACCCAAGCGGCATCGGCGTTGGGCAGGTAGGCCCGCACTGCCCAGACGGTTTTGCCGTCCTGCTGAATCATGTGGGGACCCAACACCTCAAAGGGGTTATGGTGCTGGTTCCAGACGATGCGATCGATTTGCTCAGGGGCCACCGTGGCAGTCATATATAACCCTATTACTGAAATATCAAACGATGCTTCTTAGCGCGGGACGCTCAATCCTAGAGGAGATTAGACCTGAGGAATAAGCGGGATCATTGTTAAGTATCTGCAAAATAGATTAACGCATTGTAACGATTCCCACTCAGTCTCGCTGCGATCGCCTATGCCCTGCCCTAGGGCAACAGGGGGATCACCGGCTTAATCACCCGCCGTACCTGCAATAAAAAGATGACAGTGCGAAAACTGTCAGGGGCTTGCTGAATATCGGCCTGCTCTAGTGTCGCCTGTAACTGGGCATATTCAGCGGCGCTGAGGACTTCGCCCGTGAGGGGCGATCGCCCCTCGGTGATAATTTCCGTCCGCAGCACCTCTTCGGGGATCTCCTCCGGTGGCGGTAAAGCTGCTGCCGGAGGCATCAACCCCCACCCCATCCCCAAGGACAGGGCGATGCCCCAACGGCACTGCCAGGGCCAACGAAGAGCAGAACCAAGGGCGGCAACACGGACCATCACATCACCAGCAGCATGACAGGGCAAATCTTTGCATAAGCCTAGCTTGGCACCACCCCCCTGCCCGTG
>JAQCHG010000264.1 GCA_027619675.1 Cyanobacteriota bacterium | reverse complement strand
GAGTCCCCCCGACGAGAGGTTTAATTCCGCCGTTTGCCAAGGGTGCGCCCAGAGCGTCCCCCAGGTTTGCCAAGTGACCTGGGTGCCATCGGGGGCTGTGCCCTGACGGCGCTGGAGATTGGCGAGACGGGCTGCCGTTTGATCGCCATAGATACCGTCTGGGGTCACCTCTAGGGTATCGACGGTGTTGAGCAAGCGCTGGAGGGCAATCACAGTGGGGCCGCGATCGCCCACTTCCAGCAGAATACTGGTGGGGGTTTCAAGACGAGTCGTTGCCGTGGCTTCGGGGCTAGTATCCCCTGCCACAACCGCCAAGACCGATGGGCTCCCGGTGGTCAACAAGGCCACCAAGGTGGCCCAGCCCAGTCTGGTGATGGTGCGTTGACTGCGATGCCTCATTTCAACAGGTCCCCTGGCAATCTATGCCTATCATCCATCAATAGACTCAGTGGCTGGATTTTACACCTTCCCCCTGGCGGGTGCAGTGACGCCCCCTGGTGGGGGCTACCACGTGCAAAAGCCCCAAAGCCATAGGGGTAGGGTGAGCAACAATAACACTGAACTCACCCCGACGCAGGTGACCGCTAACTCGCGATCGAGGTTGTAGGTTTCAGATAATACCAGGGTGGCAAAGGCGGACGGCATCCCGGCCTGCAACACCATCACCAACCGCGCCGGGCCAACCATGCCCAAAGCCGTCAAGCCCATGCCCACAATCAGGGGCAGTAACACCATGCGAATGCCCACCGCCGCCATGGCGGGCTTTAAATTACCCCAGGACTGCAACTGCTGTAGGCGCATTCCCATCAGCACCAGGGACAACATCACCATGGACCACGCAAAGCCGTTAAGGATGATGTCCAACAGGGCCGGGAACGGTACCGGGCGTAGGGCTAGCCCCACAACGAAGGCCAAGATGGTGGGATTTTTTGCCAGTTCCTTGAGGTTGTCGTGCCACCGGGTTGGGGTGGCGGTGGAGCCTTGGCTGAACCGGGCCGCTAAAATCACCCCCACCACGTAAGCTCCCAGGATGGTGCCCAGCACGTCGTAAAACAAGGCCCAACCAAAGTAGTCAGGGCCTAACTGGGGCAACAGCAGCACCACCGGAAAGCCGATGTAGCCAGTATTGCCCAACATGGTGGCCAGGGAAAAGGTGCCCTGGGCCGGGCGGCTCCAGTGGCGCAGTTGGGGGCGAATCCAAAAGCGGCTACAGAGGAGGGCGAGGGCCATGGTTACCCAGGCCACCATGGGGGCAAAAAAGACGCCACCGGACAGGTCTGCCCGGTGGAGAAAGTTGACAATGCTGATGGGCACCCCAATTAAGAAGAGAAACCGCCCCAGCAGGGCTGGCAGGGTTTTGTGGAGGGGGCGCTTGAAACGATGCTGCACCCAGGGGCGTCCGAGGCCAAAGCTGGCCAAGGCTCCTACCAATACAGCGGCACAAATGGGTAGATACAGGCGGACCAAAAACCACACGGGCAGTACCGTCCTTGGCAATGATGGCGACAATATGACAGAAATGCTCAGCCTGGGCAAGCTTGACGGTGCTTTTGGAGGTTGTAGCGCCTAAATGGGCGATGGTCGGCGCGATCGCCGCAAACTCCCTAGATATAGCGGCAGTCATCCCAGTTAGGACAAGGGACTTAAGCGCCTTGTTGATTCCAACCTTGGAAATGTCCTAGCCCTGTTGGCTACGGCCATACCATTCACCGCTACCCTGGCTTACCCAGAGCTTGCCCAACCCCTGGGCAAATCTAGAGCCTGGGGGCAGAACCCCTCGCATTCCATCACTTCCCTTTACGGCCTGCTTCAGTGATTTCCGCAATGGTGGCGGTGAATTAGGCCAATTCCAACGGGGTTGGCGGCGGCCCCCTCGCCCCCCTCAGCCGCCGAGGGTCAAAATACATAACCTCAGTTCGGGATAAGTCGATGGCGGGGATGCCTTGACGCTCCACCCCAGAGAATCAGTAAGAGAGGCGAGGCTTTGGGGGTGGGAAACGGGGCAGCCTTGGCCCTGTGGCCCCCCTATCTGGAGGGTGGGTTGCGGCGGCGGCGCGATCGCTGTCGCCGCCGTAGAGCCCGCAGCAGGTGATGCCGTTCTCGCCGACTCAGGCCCCAATAGAGGTGGCGGGTTTCGCTTAGCAGCAGCGCCACCGTCATCCCCAGGCACAGTCCCAGGCCAATCGCCGCCCCTCGGTTAAAGGCTAAGCCATAGCGCAGCGCTGACCAGGTAAACACGTCGGACAGTTGCTGCCAGGTGGCCCGCAATTGCCAGAGGCTAGCGGGGGCAACGGTGAACCATAGGCCCAGGGTGAACCCCCACCAACGGTTCATCCAAGTGCGCCATAGGGTTGTCAGGGCAGGGGCATAGCGAGGGGAGGGGACCCGTTTGGCCATGCCTAGGGGGTTTCATCCACGGGGGTAGGGGACACTGGCACTACGGCCCGACCCGTTTTTTCCCGCCACAGGGCCAGGAGGGTACTGGCGATGAAAATGCTGGAATAGGCCCCCGAGATAAAGCCGACGATTAACGCCAGGGCAAAGAATTTCAGGGTTTCGCCCCCAAACAGGACGATCGCCACCAAGCTCAAAATCGTGGTCAGGGTGGTGTTGATGGAGCGGGTCAGGGTCTGATTGACCCCGTCATCCACCACAGTGTCGATGTGGGCCTGGGGATGGGCTTTGATGTTTTCGCGGATGCGATCGTAAATCACCACCGTGTCATTCACCGAAAAGCCCACGATGGTCAGCAGGGCCACGATGAACAGGCTGTCCACCTCCACCTGCGCCAGGATGCCGAGCCAGGCGAAACAGCCCATGGCCACCAGCACATCGTGGAGGAGGGCAATGATGGCAAAGACCGCATAGTCCAACTGGAAGCGGACGCTGAGGTAGACCACAATGCCTGCAAAGGACACCAGCAGGGCCAACAGCCCCGAGGCAAACAACTGCCGCCCCAGCACCGGACCCACGGAGTCAATCTGGGTGGATTGGGGATCTAGGGGGCCGATCGCGGCCTCTAGGGACGCCTTGAGCTGAGCTTCTGTATCCACATCCAGGTTGCGGGTGCGGATGGACACGCTTTGGCCTTCGCTCCCTTCCACCTGAATCACGCTGGTTTCTAGCCCCTGCTCCGTCAACACCGTGCGCACATCGGCGGCGGTGATGGGGGTGGTGCAATCCGCCACGGCGCAGTTGCGGGTGACCTGGAGACGGGTACCACCGACAAAGTCTAGCCCCGGTCGCAGGGGAGCCCCAAACTGCTGCCAAGAAAGGCCCATACCCACCAGGCTGAGCACAATCACCAAGGCCGAGATGCCCCACCAGAGGGACCGCTGTTGGATCACCTTAAGCTTCATGACTGGGTTGTCCCCTCCGCGATACCAGGGCAAAAATACTGGGGTTTACGCCACTGGGGGGAACCCAACACCACCAGTAACAGCAGGGTGCGGGTACAGGTGATGGCAGTGAACATGCTGATCAGCACGCCAATGCCCAGGGTGAGGGCAAACCCCTTTACCAAGCCTGCCCCCAACCAAAACAGGGCACCGCAGGCAATCAGGGTAGTGACGTTGCTGTCCAAAATGCTGGAGAACGCCTGGTAAAACCCCGATTCCACTGACCGATAAAGGGTCTTGCCCTTGCGCAACTCCTCGCGGGTGCGCTCAAAAATCAGCACGTTGGCGTCCACCGCCATGCCGATGCTGAGGATGAATCCGGCGATCCCCGGTAGGGTCAAGGTCACCCCCAACAGGTTGAAGGCGGCGAAGGTGAGCAGGGCGTAGACCGTTAGGGAAACATCTGCCAGGAGGCCCGGTAGACGGTAATACACCGCCATGAAAATCAGCACCAGAATCAAACCCCCGATCGCCGCGTAGAGGCTCCGTTCGATACTGTCTCGCCCCAGGGTTGGCCCCACGGTGCGGGTTTCCACCACCTCCACGGGCAGCGGCAACGCCCCCCCCCGCAGTTGAATGGCGAGGTCGTTGGCCCCTTCCGCATTGAAGGTGCCGGAGATGACGGCGCTGCCGCCGGTGATGCCCGTTTCGGCATATTGCACGTCCACGGTGGGGGCGCTGATCAGGCGATCGTCTAGAAAGATGCCAATGCTGCGCCCCGTGCCCGCAATGTCGCGGCTGATTTGGGCAAACAGGGCTCCCCCTTCGCCGTTAAATTCGATCACCACTTCCCAGCGATCGCCCGCTTGGCCCATGGGGCGGGCAAAGGCATCGTTGAGTTTCTCCCCGGTCAGTTCTGCGGGGGCAAACAGGTCTGCAATGGCGGCATTACTGTCTTGGATGGCCTGCTGGAGGGTGGCGATGCGATCGGCAGTGGCGGCGGGCACTGCCGGAGCCTCGGTTTCGTCCGGC
>JAQCHG010000263.1 GCA_027619675.1 Cyanobacteriota bacterium | reverse complement strand
TGGGGGTTAGAAACCGTGGGGACCGTGGGGGCCACGTTGCCCTACGATCCCCACCAGCATCAACTGATGGGGGGGACGGCCCAGCCGGGGGATCCGGTGCGGGTGCGCTATGTGGGCTATCGCCAGGGCGATCGCCTACTGCACCGGGCCAAGGTCAGCCCCGTCACGCCCTAGTCCAGCACGGCGTAAGTTTGCCAACCATTTCCTTGGGTGGGGGAGCTGGGGAGCATGGGAGATAGGGAGTCAGAAGGTAGGGTTATTCGCGCCAAGCTCAACTAGTGAGTCCGATGGGGTGCTACTGCGTTCCACCCAGCCTTGCCATTGAGGCGGGGCAGCGCCTTAGCAACGGTCCTCGCTAGGGTCTAAGTTCTTGTTGGTGAGGGGGTTGTAGTCCACGGGGATTTCCAGCACCAGGGCGCGATCGCCCTCCCCTGGGGCAAAGTCAAACTGCGACACCATTGCCCTGGCCCGCTGATCCAAGACCTCATACCCCGAGGAGCGCAGCAACTTGGGCTCCCCCTGGGGGCTGCCATCCCCCCGCACCAGCACCCCAAACTGCACCGGGGTAGGAGCAATGGGTAGGCAGATACCCAAGTCGTAGGGCACTTTGAAGTCTGGAGCACTGGTGTTGGCAGCCATGGCAGTGGAGAGTTTGCCCTGGGCCACTAACCCATTTAGCCAGTCCTGGCGGGCCGTGGCCGCCTCTAGGGGCCGGGTGCCAGCGGGGCCAATGTAGCTATGGACCAAGGTGAGAAACTCATCTGCCACATCGACCCCAGGGGGCGGCCACTGGCAATCATCGGCATCGTAGTCCACGGCAACCGTCACCCGGTAGGCTTTGGGGCCGCTGGCGCTGGGGAAATCATGGTTGCTCACCAGGGAGGCGGCCACCTCATCAAAATGGGTGTAGCCCGTATCCTTGAGGGTGAACGCTTCCCCGCTGACGGTGCCGTCCGCTTCCACCAGCACCAAAATTTCAGCGGTGGCGGGGGCCTGGGGCAGGCAAATATTTTCTAGATAGGGAATCGGCTCAAAGTTGCGGAGGGGCTGGATCGTTAGGTTCGCCGCCGCGAGGGCTGGGCGATCGCCCTTCACCCCCTCCAGCCAGCTATCGGCATCCACCTGCAACTGGTTGCGATCAACGGGCAGGATGCCACGATAGCCCTCAAAAATATCAATGAAGCTGAGGAAGGCGGTCCTGGGATCCGGAGGGGTGACGTTATCGGCCCTGGGGTTGGGGCCATCGGCATTGCCCAAATCGGCAACATCGTCATTATTGCTGGCGGGGTTCCGTTCCGTTTGCCTAGCGGAATTGCGGTTGGCGGCGGCCCCATTTCTGGCGGGGCTGCGGGGGGAACTGGTGCGACGGTCAGCAGCCTGCCCAGCGCCCCCCTGAACACTATTGCGGGCAGTGGCGGCGGCACCATTGTCGCTGGCGGAATTGGCGCTGCCGCTGCGGGGGGACCCCGTAGATGTGGCGCGGGGGGGCTCAATGCGGCTAATGGCAATGCCGTCCTCTTCAGGATCCGGCGGCGGCACCAGGGCATCTTCGGACGCACCCGTGGGGATAAACAAAATCACCCCGTGGAGCACCAGGGACAGAAACAGCATGGGTGCGATTAGGTACTGCCACAGGGGGCGCTGGTTCTGGGGAGGCTCGGGGAAGGCCATGGTTTACCGAATGGGAAGAGTCTAGGGGCTGGGGACAACTAAAGGGGATTTTTCGGAATGAATATACCGCCGTGGGTTGGGGTCGAGGTCCGAGACCCCACAGGCTGAGCAGGTAGTTTCTTCCTCAGCGATCGCCTCAACCTGGAGGTTTGTTGTCAAGGGATGACAGCCCTGAGCTTGGTTCAGGAGATCGGGCGGGGTCAGGTTCGCCCAGTCGGGGTTGCACCTGGGATAATCTCCACGTCTTAGGGGAGACGGGCTTGGCCCTGTTACTCAGGCAGGGGACAAGCCCTGCGAGGGGTATTATCGGGGATCCTGGGACCAGAAGATGACCACGGCGCTACTCGTGTTTCCCGTACCCACCCCCAGGACGGAAATGAACGAGGTGGCCAGGCCATTCTCTTGGACTTCGTACAGGGGGGCGTTGCAAAACAGTCCCTGATCCACCAGTTGTCCCGTGATTAAACCGGGCAGGTCTTGGTTCCGAAAAATGTCCACATTGCGGTTGGAAATCAGGACATCGTAGGCCCCCGGCACTAGTTGGGGGCGATCGCTAAACCCGGCAAAAAAGCAATCCTGGGGCACCACCGGACTAAACCGACCACTATTCCAGTAATTATCCAGATAGCGGGCAACGGCAGCGGGATCCCCATTGAGTTGACCAAAACTGGTGCCCGTCAAGCCACTGCGGGCACCCCCTGCGAGGGCCTGTTGGCGATCGGGGTCAAAGGCGCTGGGACCCTCCGGGGGAAGGTCTTCCGGGGTTAGGGATTGATTTTGCTCCTCCCCATCCTCAATGGCGGCAAAATCCTCAGGGATCTGATCGGGGCGGGGGGGAGCCCCCGCGCTGGGGTTGGCAGGACGGGGCTGCTGGGGCTGTTCCGTTGGGGGGGGCGGCTCCGCCGTCTCCGGGGTGCCGGGAATATCGTTGAGGCTGATGATTTCAGTGGTGTCTTCTTCCTCGGGGGGCGGTTCTGCCTCTTCTGCTTCAGACACCGACTCCCAAGCGGGCAGGGGCACAAATAACAGTCCAATGTGCAGCACCACGGAAATCCCCAGCAGCGGAGCCACCAACAATCGCCACGGGAACCGTCGCAGCAAGGGGGGTGGGAACAGGTTCAGCCGAGGGTTCGAGGGTCTGAAGACCGGACATAGCAGCAGAGCAGCAGAACAGTCAGGAAGGGCAGCAGTGACGGGGCGATGCCGCTGAACAGGGGGGGCCAGCGCTGACAACCCAGTGGACGATCCCCGCAGTCCCCATGGGCAGAACCTACGGGGGCGCACCGACAAACCAGGGGCTTCAGCCCCTAGCCCCAAGGGAATACTGAGGATTCGGGAGTGCGTTGCAGCAGTGCCCATGGGGTGGGGGCAGACCCCGATCCCTGGGCACAGCCGACACTAGGGAACCCTTTATGAACAACTGGGTTGGGCGCGATCGCACCCAACCCAGTCCCTATCGCCATGGCGTGCCAGGTCAGGACGCTTTGGGGTGGCAGCGATTCCGTTTAAGGACTGGCTGCCAACGGGTCCTGAGTTGGTTAGCAGGGGCACCCGGTCACGGGTGCCCTGACCTGCATGACCTAGGGCAGGCTATCCAGCGCTGCGTTGTATTCAGCTTGGGAAGCGGGCAGGTAACCCACTTCGGTGACGATGTCGGTGTCGCGGGCGGTTTCCAGATAGAACTCCACAAAGGCGCGGATTTCGGGGTTCTCGGCCATCACCGCCGTGTTCAGATAGACGAACAGGGGCCGGGACAGGGGATAGTTGTCGTTGGGCTCGAAGCTATCGGCAGAACCGTCACCGTTGGTGTCTTGGATGTTGAGGGCGGGGGGTTCCCCTTCAATATCCAGAGCCATCAGACTGTCGAGGTTCTCCAGGTAGTAGGAGAGGCCAAAGTAGCCCAGGGCGTAGGGGCTATTGGCAACCCCCAGCAACAGCACGTTGTCGTCTTCGCTGGCGGTGAAGTCGGCACGGCTAGCACCAGATTCGCCGTTGACTTCTTCGGTGAAGAAATCGAAGGTGCCGGAATCGGTACCGGGGCCAAATAGGCTCATGATGCGGCTGCTCCAACCGCTGTCCACCTGGTTCCAGCGGCGGATACGACGCTCGGAACTGGGTCCCCAGATGGTGGCCAGTTGGTCAAAGCTGAGCCCTTCTACGGTGCCCGCAGCGCCAAAGATTTCGGTGTCAGCGGCCACCACCACAGTGAGGGCGTCGGTGCCCACCCGCACTTCCAAATACTCAATGCCGTTGGCGGCGCAGGCTTCAATCTCAGAGGACTTGATGGGGCGGGAGGCGTTGCTGATGGCGGTCTCACCGTTGCAGAACTTGCTGAAACCACCGCCGGTGCCGGAAACCCCGACGGAAATGATGGCGTCGGCGTGCACCTGCTCCCGATACAGTTCTGCCATGGCCTCGGTGATGGGATAGACGGTGCTAGAGCCATCGATGAGGATATTCGCCTTCGCCGCCGTGGCGATGCCCAGGGTTGCCGCGATCGCCGTCAAGGCCGTCGCTACTTTTAGTCCGCTCGCAAACATAACAGCACACTCCGTGGTGTCAAAGAACAGCGTTCCAAGCCACCCCGTAACCTAGCGGGCTGAGGTTAACGACATCGGGGGAAAGCGTTAAGCCAACGGTCTTTTTGGGTTAAGAAACGGTTTTTGTGGGGTAACCCTGACTTCACTCGATATCAATGGGGTTGG
>JAQCHG010000262.1 GCA_027619675.1 Cyanobacteriota bacterium | reverse complement strand
AGGCGGCTTTTTCTTTGTGGGCGTGGTTTTGCGGTGGCGATAGCACCCCTGGGCCAACCGCTGGCTACCGGGGAACTACCCAAGGTCAGTTTCCCAAATTTCCCAAGACTGGATCGGGGCCTCTCATTCTAGCGAGATGGTGGGGGTGTCCCTTTAGGGGGTGGGGTTGAGTCCCAGACCATCACCATCAGCGATGAGAAATTTGGCTTGGTTACGGCCTGTGGCTTTGGCCTGGTAAAGGGCTTGGTCCGCTAGCTGCACATAATCTGCGATCGCCCCTAGGTGAGGGTTGCTTTGGCCAACGCCACCAATGCTGACGGTCACATGGGCACCAATGGGGGAGGTGGCATGGGGAATGGCTTGAATCTCTAGGGCCTGTTGAATGCGTTCCACCACGGTGGCGGCCCCCAGTAGGGAGGTACAGGGCAACACCAGGGCAAACTCTTCGCCGCCATAGCGAAAGACCCGATCGCGGGGGCGCTGCACCGCCTGTTTGAGCGCCTGCGCCACCTGGGTCAGACAGCGATCGCCCGCCGGGTGACCATAGGTGTCGTTGTACGCCTTAAAGAAATCAATATCCACCAGCAGCAGCGTGGGGGCCAGTTCCTGATAGGCCGCTTGGGACTGCCAAACCTGCTGCATGTATTCGTCAAAATAACGGCGATTTCCTAACCGCGTCAGGGGATCCGTGCGGCTCTGGCTCAACAGTTGGGCATTGGCCGCCTGGAGCTGGGTGAGCAGGGAATGTTGGCGGGCCGCAATGCCCAACTGACGGGCCACATGCTGCAAGAGCGGCAAAGTTTGATGGGACCCAACCGCCCCTTGACCACAATGGTGGACCATCAACACCCCCCAAAACTGGGTCTGCTCGTTATAAATAGGAACCACCCATGCTGTTTCTACCCCCAAACCCGTGAGGTAGACATAGCAGGGGTCGCTGGGGTCAAACCGTGACCGTTCTAGGAGTTGCGATTGCGGTTGCTGGGCCAGAGGCCACGGGGCTACCCAAGGAGCGGCGCTAACCACGGCCTCTCGGCACGCTTCCGCCTGGAGTTGTAGGTTGCCATCCCCTTGGGCTAGATATACCAGCACTCGATCCGTCTGGAGATGGGTCTGGAGATTGACGGTGATGGACTGTAACAGCGGGGTCAGGGCGGGAGCCGCGTGGATTTGCTCAGTAATGTCGGCAATTAACTTTTCCTGCACCAACTGCCGCTGGAGTCGGGCTTCAATCCGTTGACGATGCTCAATTTCGATTTGCAGTTGACGGTTATGGGCCTCCAGCAGTAACTGCTGCTGACGGATGGTGATTTGGTTGTTGACCCGTGCCAGCACTTCGGCCCCCTCAAAGGGCTTGGTGATGTAGTCCACCCCACCGTAGTCAAAGGCACGGGTCTTATCGGTGATTTGGTCGAGGGCGCTGATGAAGATGACGGGAACTTGGGCAGTGGCAGGGTCTTCCTTCAAGGCTTGGCACACCGCGTAGCCGTCCATATCCGGCATCAAAATATCCAGCAAAATTAAATCTGGGGGCTCTAGGCGAGCCGATTGCAAAGCGATCGCCCCCGACAGGCTTTTGCGGACGTGATATCCCCCATGGGCTAATAATTGCCCCAGCAGACGCAGATTGTCGGGGGTATCGTCAACGATTAGCAACGTGGCGACACTTAACGTTGAAGACGCAGATTGGCAGGACAATTGAGATAGGGACAAGGCAGCTGTAGTAGATGGGAGGGTAGATGGGAACGACATACTGCGACGGTGGCCAAAACAAGCAGCAATGGGTACCCAAGCCTACCCGGACTCCCCTGAACAGCATCGATGATAACGGGTAAACCTTTGACAGGTGTCTCCCTAAGGAAGAGGAACAATCAACCGCTTAAACAAGTACCCCATCCGTCTTTAGACCGCCTCCTACAGGCGGCTTCTGACTTACAGAAGACACTGTGGGGGCCTAGAGATAGACAGCTTGCCCGTAGAAGTCCTGATGAATTGCTCAACTGAGGCAAGGATATGGCACGTGGGTAGCTCCAGAATGCCCGTTTTCCACCGAAAAAGGAGTCCTTAAAAATACGGAACTCAAGAAAGATCCAGAAGATCCCCCGAAAAAGTACGGTTTCCGACCGCATTCCATACCGTAGCTTCACATAGCTTCACAAAGCACCGTGCCGCCCTCCCATGCACCCTCCATGGAGGCGCATGCAGTACTTGTAGTTTTTGTAGTATACACTGGTAAGGCCTCCTATCTGAACCCAGCCTTTGGGCTAACCGTTATGGCTAAGTTCACAGACCTGATTAGATACTACAAAAACTACAGGGCGATCGCCGCCTTCAGCATTCTTGCCAGTAGCGGTTTTGAGTTGCTGGATCTGGTGGTGCCCTACGCCATGGGGCAACTGCTGAATGTGCTGTCTGCCCAACCCGTCGATGTGGTGGCCCAGTCCCTGGTGCAAGGGGTGGCCCGCTTAGCCGGGGTGCCCGTCACCCAGTCCCTGAGCCTACTGGTGCTGCTGGGGCTCATCTTTCTGGTCACCGTGGGGCGTGCCCCCATTGAGCCCTGGCTGGGGGTGTGGTTCCACTGGGATGTGGCCCTGCGCACCCGCCGGGACTATGCGGAGCTAGCGGTGAAAAAGCTGTTGAGCCTACCCCTGAGCTTCTACGACGAACATAACCCCGGTCGCATTGCTGGACGGGTAGCGCGGGGGTTGTCAAACCACACCTGGACCTATCCCGAAATTGCGGGGCAATTGATCCCTAAGCTGGTGCGGGTGATGGGCATCTTTGGGGTGATTTGCCTGATCGCTTGGCCCATTGCCCTGGCTTTCTTGGCTTCCTTTGTCATCATCCTCACCTACAGCTTGAAGGATCTGGTGCGGTTGAACCGCAAGGAACAGACCCTCGATCGCTATACGGAAGGAACTGAAAGTCGCACCTCGGAAATCGTCACCAACATCAAAACCGTCAAAGCCTTTGCCACCGAAGCCAGTGAGTTGGCCCGCCAGCGCCGTCGCTTAGGCCGGGAGTTGACCTTGGTAAATCAGGTGATTCACCGGGGCTATGTGAAGCTGATGACCTGGCAAGAGTCGGTGATTCAACTCTGTGTGTTTGGGGTGCTGGGGCTGACCCTGGCGGCCACCTTGGGGGGCCACATTTCCCTGGGGCATTTTGTTACCACCCTGACGGTGTCGAGCATGGCCTACTCGGAGTTGGAGCCTATCAGTAACCTGGCGGAGGTGTTTGCCCGCCGCTATGCCTCCATGGTGCGGTTCCACGAGTTTCTGCAACTGCCCACGGGCATTGAAGCCGCCAGCATTGCCGAGCCGGAAACCGTCCCCAGCTACCAGTTCACTGGCAAGGTGCATTTTGATCACATCACCTTTGGCTACGATCGCGATCGCCCGGTACTCCAGGACATTGATCTGCTGATCCAGCCCAAACAAACGGTGGCCTTGGTGGGGCGATCGGGTTCTGGCAAATCCACCCTGGTGAAGCTCCTGTTCCGCTACTTTGAACCCCAACAGGGACGGATTTTGATCGATGGGGAAGACCTGCGCCAGCTAGATATCAGCGGCTATCGGCGGCGGCTGGCCATTGTCCACCAAGAAGTAGACGTGTTTAACGGCACCCTACGGGACAACCTCACCTACGGCAACCCCAACGTCTCCCCGGCGGCCATTGAGTCCGCTTGCGCCATCGCTCGGGTGGATGAATTTGTGCGCCAGATGCCCCAGGGCTACGGCACCGTGGTGGGGGAACGGGGGGTGCGCCTCTCGGGGGGCCAGCGGCAGCGGTTGGGCATTGCCCGTGCCCTACTGATGGATCCTGACGTGCTGGTGTTTGATGAGGCTACCTCCAGCCTTGATTACGAGTCGGAGCGGGCCATTCAACTGGCCATGGGCAGTATCCTGGGCACCCGCACCACCCTGATCATCGCCCACCGCCTCAGCACCGTGCGCGATGCCGACGTGATTGTGGTGCTCGACCAGGGCCGCATTCTGGAGGTGGGCAGCCATACCGAATTACTGCGGCAAAATGGCCTTTACCACCGCCTCCATGCCCTGCAAGAAACGGGAGATCTGTTGGGGTAACAAGGGTCCTGGAGCACGGGAGTGCGTCATACTTTGAGCGGAGGAAATAAATCGAGGCGACCGCTGAGATAGGCACAGCAAAGGGCGAGGATTTGCAGCACGCGCTCGGGCTTCTACCGCGCCCCGGTAATCTGCACCCGTTCGTCGATCTGCTTAATCCAAGACTCAACTGGGCCAGCCCCAATCGGCAGACCCTCCATGGGGCGATCTGGATGTTCATTCATGAATACAATCGCCTGGTGCGAGAGAAGTTGTCGGCACGAGATGAGCCCGCCTTTCCTCTGTCCTT
>JAQCHG010000261.1 GCA_027619675.1 Cyanobacteriota bacterium | reverse complement strand
GGATGCAGATGTTCCATCAACCACGATCCTAGCTATTAAGCCTGGATAGACCCTGGGACACTTACCTTCCTGATTGCTTTCGATGTCCCACACTCGCGCTGTATCGTCCGTACTTCCAGTTGCTAGATAACGGCCATTGGGACTAAAGCTCATATCAGTTACATTTCCCTCATGGGATATACGGATAACTTCCTGATTGCTTTCGATATCCCACACCTGCGCCGTATCACCTGCACTTCTAATTGCTAGATAACGACCATCGGGGCTAAAGCGCACGTCAGTGACATTTTCCTCGTGAGACAGACGAGCTACTTCCTGATTGTTTTTGATGTTCAATACCCGTACTGTTCCGTCTCTACTTCCAGTTGCTAGATATCGACCATCGGGGCTAAAGCGCATATCAGTGACTGTTTCCTCATGGAAGATACGGGCCACTTCTGGGGGTAATAGTTTCAATGCATGTAAAGCTTGGTTTGCATCTGCTGTGGAGATAGCATAGCCCTGCAATCTTGTTGCCGCCTCTATTGCTAGCAGAATACTTTGAGGCAATAGGTTCAGTCTTTGCTGCTGTAACCAAACCGCTTGAGCAGCAAGTTGGCGGCCAAAGGCTATCTGTGTTTGTTCCCTTGCTACTGTTGTCGCCGCTTGCGCTGCAATCACGTTCTCTTCTGCAATTCGAGTTTGATCCCTGGCTAACTCCGATTGTCGCTTCGCTTCTTCCTCCCCCTCCTCAGCCCTCAATCGCTGTTCCGATTCTGACTCCTGAGCTGCTTCTGCAGCTAGCCGCTGCTCATCGGCATCTTGCTTAGCGTCCTCAGCATCTTGCTCGGCTACTTCAGCTTCTAAACGCCGATCCTCCGCAGCCTCCCTTGCTACTTCAGCATCTGCCGCTTGCTTCTCCGCTTCCGTCTGGGCCTCAAGTGCATTTTGTCGCTCCACTTCAGCCTCAGTCAAAGCATCCTCTGCCCTTGTCGCCTGAGTCCGGGCTTCATTCCGTTGCTCCAACGCATACACCGATAGCGTTCCTAGACCCAGCGCCACCGCCGTCAACCCCCCAATCAATGGCATCGCCGGTTTCAACCGCTGCCACCAACCCTCCGGCCACTGCGCCTTAACCCACCCCAGCCCAAACACCTCCCAATAAATCCCATTCCGCACATGCAACACCGACCCCACCCGCTTCACCACCCCCGATAACTTCAGGTGCGCTTTCAAAATCGAATGGTCCTCGTCATAGACCGCCCGCCGATCGCGCCGAATCTCCCGATAGGTGCCCAGCACCCCCAGCACATCCGCCTCAGGTGCCCGCCCCGTCAACATGCTCTGCACAAACTGCAAATTGTTGTCCTGCTCCCGCTGCTCCCCAAAAAAGAGCTGCCCAATCAGCGCCGCCACCGCCGCCTCATCCCAGCCCTGGTTGGCCCGCTGCAACACGGCCCCACAAACCCGCTGGGTCAGATAGGGGTGTCCCCCCGTCCAGGCCAACACCCAGCGCAATACTTGCTGTGCCTCCCCCTCCGGTAACCCCAACCCCGCCGCCAGCGGCAGCGCCTCGGTTTCATCAAAGTCTCTGAGCTCCACCAACGTGCCGATATTAAACGGCGTCCGCTTTTGGTCCCGGATCAGCTCGCTCGGCGTCGCCACCCCAATCAACACAAACGACAGCTTGCGAAAGTCCGGGTTCTCCGCCCGCGCCGTAAAGCAATAGCGCAGCGCAATAAAAAAGTCGTCGGTAAAGTCAAGGCTGAGGGTGCTGTCGATTTCATCGATAAACACCACCAGCCGCGTCTCCACCAGCGGCAGCACCAGGTCTTCGATGAACTGCAAAAACCGCTGCGCCGCCCCTAGTCCGGCGTTCTCTTCCCACCAGCTCATCAACTGGGGCAAGATCCGTAGCTTCCGGGCCAGCACCGTCAGCACCCCCAGATACCAACTGTTGGCGTCGGTGGTCTGCGCCCCCAGCCGCTGAAGATCAACAATCGCCGTCTGAATCCCCTCCCCTTGTAGCCGCTCCGCTGTCGCCACCATCAGGCTCGACTTGCCCATTTGCCGCGAGGTCAAAATGTAGGCATACTCCCCCTGACGACAGAGCTGAAACAGCTCCTCGTCCGCCGCCCGAGTCAGATAAGTGCCGTCCTGGGCCTGGACGGTGCCGCTGGTGGTAAAGGTGACCAGGTTACTCACGCAGATGCTCCTTAAAGTACTCTCCGTACAGGCGACAGCGGGGCTGCACTTGGCGGCCCTGCCGTCGCACCAGGCCCGCCCGCTCTAGACGGCGCAGCACCTGTTCATCGCTGCAAGTCTGAGCGCGAATCACCTGTAGCATCCCCTGCACCAGGGAGGCTTTGTCGTCCATACGGAACAGGTGATAGCGCAAATGGCCCCCAAACGGACCTTGATCCACCGTGGCCATATCCAGTAAATCTGCCACGGTGCGGTCCCCGCTAGCTACTTCGTAGAGGGCCTTGCGGGTTAGGTAGGGGTGGCCCCCCAGCCAGTCCATCAGTTGGGTGAGATCGTTGGCCTCCAAAGCGCCATTGTGGCGGCGGTTTAGCTCTGCCACTTCCGCAGTGGTAAAGTCCTTTAGCGTGATCGAGGTGCCCACATTAAAAGGCGACTGGTTCAGGTCTTGGATCAGTTGGTAGGGTTCCGTGCAGGTGACCATGGCCAGGTCCAACTGCTTCCAGGCTGGTTCAAAAGCCCGCTCGTTGTGCCAACTGCGCAGCATCGAGAAAAACTCATCCCGAAACGGGGCGGCAATCAGCTTGTCCACCTCATCCATCGCCAAAAAGATCGAGCCCGGCACCTCCGCCAGCAGATAGTCCTGCACGTAGTAGGTGCAGCGCAGCGGATTCCCCAGGGACTTGTACTGCTGCCAGTAATGGTCCACCTGGCTGGCCATGCGCAGCCGCACGGTCATCCATTCACAAAAGCGGCGATAAAACACCGTATCGTCGGTGAGGGCGGCGGTTTCGAGCTGCTGAAAGTCGAGAAACACCACCTTCTTTTTTTGCTGGCGGGCTTGGGTAATGGCCCGAATCAGCAGGGAGCTTTTGCCCATTTGGCGTGGTCCTAAGATCGTCACCGTACCCCCCTTGCGTTGCAGAGCGGTAAGGGCCAGGGTGTCCTCGTTGCGCTCAATGTAAAACGCCGAGTCCGCATCCATTGACCCTTCCGGCGGCTCTAACGGAATCGCCAGTGGGGTCTGATCCACTGGCGGCTGGGCCACGGGGGTGGGGGGTTGCAGCTTGACCGGGGCAGGGCGCTGCAACAGCGTTTGCTTGGCCGCTTCCGTATCGATGGGCAGCGGGTTCCCGGCCAGGGCGCTTTGCAGCTCAGCAATCAGCCGCTGGGTATCGCTCGGGGTTTCCCAAAAGGCCCACTGCAGTGGGTCCAAGGTTTGATTAAGGGGATAGGGAAACGGGGCGGTGTGGGCCAGCCGCACCGGGAAAATGCGCGGTAAACCCCGGCGCTGTTCCTGGGATTCGCAGGCCAGCTCTAGCTCCTGCTGCACCATCTCACTTTGCAGAGAGTCCGCAGACAGCAGCACCAGCAGCACATCGGCTTGGAAAATCTCTCGCTTGATCTGTTCTACCCAGTTGGTGCCCACCGCCATGGACTGATCAATAAACACCTGATGGGAGGCTTTCAGTGCGGCGTAAATCGCCAGGGCCACCGGTTCATCGGGCTCCACCCTACGCTTGTAGCTCAAAAAGATGCGGCTAGAGGCCGGTAGGGCAGCGGCAAAGGATCCTACGGGGAATGCCCCTGGGGCGACTAAATCCAACGCCTCTAGAAACGCAGCCAACCCACAGCCACCCGGACCCTCGACCCACCCCAGCAAGGCTGTCGCCCGACTACTTTGGTCAGCCGGAGTTTTGGGGACGACCCCAGCCGGAGGATTCAGGGCATAACAAAGCTGCTCAAACTGGGCGACCGGCAAAGCGGGCAAGGTTTGAATCAACTTCAGCCGCTGGGGGAGCGGTAGAGCGGGTTGCATTCGGGTGGGGGCGAGACGGCTTCACGGTCCTGGGGAACAGAAATCGGGCTTTAGTTTGATTCCATTAAACCTTGTCTGCCTAACAGCTTCACGTTTTAAAAGCAAGGTTGCTCAATTACCAGAATGGTTTTGTGCTGTAGGGGTTGTGCCTTGTGCCTGCCCTCCGGTCGCGTTGGATGGGTGTGATGTGTGGCGAGAAACGGAGATCGGAATTGGGGACCCGTCCCCAAACCCCAGGATGTGGGGGCCTAACTCCCCCACGCCCCCGAAAGGGGAATGCGGGTGGAGCCTTGAATGGACACGGTAAGACGTCAGGGTTATAGCAGTCGCCAATTGCATTAAGACATAAGCTAGAAGCATTTCCCATCTCCGGTGAGTGCCAT
>JAQCHG010000260.1 GCA_027619675.1 Cyanobacteriota bacterium | reverse complement strand
GTGCTGCCGCCAGATGTCCTCAATGGTGTCCGCCAGTTGGCGAATCATGGGGTGCTGTTGCGATCGCAGGGAGGGGGAGGAGGTCATGGCCATGGAGAAACGGACTGGACCTTCAGAATATCAGCCCCCGGATCCCCCCTGAAGCCTGCCCCGTTCCCCGCCCCTAACGACGGCCCCTAGCTAGAGGCACTGGTGTAAAACCGCAGGGCAAAGCGCCAAAACAGGCGCGACCCCTGGAGCAACACCAGGGACAACCCCGCCGCCGCCACCCCCCAGCCCCAGTGGCCTTGGCCCAGCAACGCCTCAGCGGGAATGGTGGTGAGAAACGCCACAGGAATCACAAAGGTGAAAAACACCCGGTAGGCGGCTGGATAGGCCGCCATGGGAAAACGGCCCGCCTCCAGCAGCCCCCGCAGCACCTCCGTGACGTTGTAGATTTTCACAAACCAAATGCTGGTGGCCCCCAGAATAAACCAGAGGCTATAGAGGCTGAGGAAGCCAAAGGCCAGGGGCGGCAACGCCCGGAAATAGACCAGGGGATGGAGCCCCAACTGGTTGCCCGCATAGACAATCATGATCACGCCAAACAGCAAGTCCGGTAGCCCCCAGGGGGACAGGGTGCGGGCGGAAAGCCAGAACTGGGAACTGATGGGCTTGAGCAGAACAAAATCCAGGGTGCCTTCCTGCACCTGGGTGACGATTTTGTTGAGGTTAGGGGCCAAAAAGGTGGCGGCATAGCCCTGGAGCAGGGTGAACACCCCCAACACCACCAGCGCCTCTGCCCAGGTCCAGCCCTGGAAGCGGTAGCCCGTGCGGTAGAACAAAAACAGGCCAAACAAACTGCCCACCAAGCTGCCTAAGCTGCTGAGGGCGGCGATCGCAAAATTGAGGCGATATTCCAACTCAGCGGCGATCGCCGTAGACCAAAACAATCGCAGCACCGACCAATAGCGTCCCATCAGGCCCCCATGCCGGAATATTGCCGCAGGCCCCGCCGCCACAGCCAGCGGTTCACCGCTAGAAAGATCAGCCCCCACCCCACCATGGCCAGCAGCCCCTGGCCCACATCCGTAGGCTGGCCAATCAACAGATGGGCGGGGAAGTAGATCAGGTAGGGAAACGGCGTCCACAGCACCACCCGCTGCACCGCCTCCGGGAACACCTCCAAGGGGGCGATCATGCCGGAGAGGAAGGTGTAGATCAGATACCAAAATTGCTCCACCGCACTGGCCCGCTCCGTCCAAAAGGCCAACAGGGCGAAGGTGTACTGCATCAAAAATCGCAGACAAAAGGCCAGGGCGATCGCCCCCAGCCCCATCAACCCCTGGCCCAGAGAGGGCACCCAAGCCGCCTCAGGATAGAGCCAGAGGAACAGCCCCACCAGCATCAGAATGAAAGGTAAGCGGGCAAACCGCTCCGCCACATGGCTAAAAAAGTGTCGCCACACCGGGTCAATGGGCTGGAGCAAATAGGGGGAAAGCTTGCCCTCCACCACCTCCCGTTCAAATTCCCACACCACCCACACCACAGTGAACTGGCGCACCAAAAACACCGCCAGAAAGTAGCGCACAAAGGTGACGCTATCCAAGGCAAACTGGCCCCCCGCCGCCGCCTGGGACCAAATCCCCATGAAAATCAAAGGGAAGGTGCCCGACAGCACCCAAAACAACAGTTCCGCCCGGTACTCCACCATGTAGGCGTAATACACCGACAGCATCACCCGAATTAACTTCAACAACCCGAGGAGCGATCGCCGCCGTAACCGCCGTGAACCTACCGCAGGAACCGTCATGGGCTTAAGACCAGAAGCATCAGAAACACTGCCCCCCAGGCATTGCCAACCATCCCATGGGGAGACCCCAACAATCCAGGGTGCAGGAGTCGAACCTGCCTAAGGCGAATTATGAGTTCGCTGCCTAATCCGCTCGGCCAACCCTGGGCACAAAAACGCGCATACGCCCCCGATTTTAGCCTGAGTTTTCCATCCCAGCAGCCCCGGTTGTGTCCATTTCCCCAAGCCATGTGAACCATGGTGGCCCCGATGCCGTGGCGCATCGGGCAAAACACATCCATCAGGCAGGACTCGCCGCGCCCCCACTGCGCCATGGAGGCGGGAGGTAGCGGCGGTACTCGCTATTTCCACTCACTGAAGATCTGTTTAATCTCCGCCATGGCGGTTTCCGCCGCCTCTTCAGGGGTGGCCTGATTGGTCAAGATGCTCTGGATGGCGTTCCCCCAAATATTCTGGGCCTGGATTTCGCTATAGGCCGGGTTCAGCACCGTATTCAAAGGGCGGGTGTTTTCAAACTGTTGGGCCGCAACGGAAATGTGGGGGTCGTCGGGGTTAGTCCAAAAATCCTGCTGAAGGAGGGTCGGCATCACTGGGAAGTACCGTCCCTGCGCCCCTTCGATGAACCCAGCCAGGTTCTCCGGCTGGATGAAGTAGCTCAGAAACGCCTTGGCTTCCTCTTCTTGGGGAGAGTCGGCCCAAATCACCACCTGCTTAATGGAGGAAACATAGCGCATGGGTTCCCCGGTGGGCTTGTTGGGCCAGAGGGTGGTGCCCATCTGCTCCTGGTAGGTGGCGGCATCCTGCAATTGAGACCCCGGAATCGACAGGGTGGGGTTGGCCGTGATGGCCGTAAGGCGGCTTAAAAAGATCACGTTGTTGTCTGGGTCGCCCCATTCCAACGCATTGGGGGGCACATAGCCCTCGCTGTAGAAGCTGGTGTAGCTACGCAGGGCCTCGGCAATGCCCTGCACCACTTGGGGATCATTGGCTAACAGTTCCCCCTCGGGGCTGAGCAGATTCACCCCAAAGGCTTCTAGAAACTGCTCAAACTGGTAGCTGGTGTCCGTGGCAGCAGGAGACATGGGTAAGCCAATGCTATAGAAGTCTTCCCCGAGGCCACTCTGGCGCATGGGCGCTTGCACATCCTGCCAAAACTGCCAAAAGCCTTGCCAATCTTGGGGAATATCCGTGGGCGATCGCCCAATTTGAGCCAAAAGAGACTTCCAGTAATGCAGGTGGGTGGTTTGCTGGGCAATGGGTACCCCATAGAAGCTCCGTTCCCCCGTTTCCCGATTCAGGTAAGACACCCCTTCTAAGGCTGCGGGAGTGTAGAGGTCCTGCACGGGTTCGACAACATCGGTGGTGTTCGCCAAGCGCCCTTCCCAAGCCAATCGAGGCAAGAGGGACGGTTCAATGGTTTGCCCGTAGATGATGTCTGGGGCATCGCCAGTGGTGGCCGCATTTTCGATGAACTGCACCAAATCCTTCTCGCTGTAGAAGATCAGCTCCGTTTCCACCCCACTTTCAGCGGCCCAAGCGTTGACCGCTTGACGCACCGCCTCCGTTTCCTCGGGGTAGTAGCCTTCGTTCCACCAGATTTTCAGAATGCCGTCGTCCGCAGGACCTGGATTTAAGGGACTCCCCCCCCCGCAGGCGGATAGGCTTGCCAACATGGGGAACATTAAGGGCAGTAACCAACGATGGCGGCTCATTCGCAACTCTCCGTGGATGGGGACAGGATCAGCGGGGGAACGCCCAAGCCCATTACTCATGGGGAATGGGAAACATCTTTAGTTTTCCCGGCCAATATTGGCAAAATCAGCAAAATTCAGGGCTACAAGGCATCTTACCGAGCATTGTGGCGACAGGGGAAATCTTTAAGGTTCTTCCCGTAGGGACGGGGATCCCCGCCTGCATGGCGATCGCGCCCCTGCTGCCCCGCCTAGATGTCCATAAGGGGCCAAGGGACAATCGTTGAACCGTCCCCCCATATCCGCTAATCCCCCGTTTAATCACCACCTGTGCCCCTAGCGGTACAGCCCTGGGCATCCTCTGGGAGGCCGCCTCGAACAACTGCCTTTTGGGTGGCTTCTACCCTGGACATCAGCGGGCCAAGGTAAAGGCCCGCCAAAATCCGCCTTGAATGCCCTAAAAATTTTGATATTTCGCTTCCGGGTTTGACAGATCAATTCACACCTAGTTCCCCAGGAAATGTCTAATAGGACACAACGTAGATTGTCCAACCTTGCCCTGTTTTCCTGAATACAAGACTTGGGTTTTGTAGAGGCTTATCAGCGTTTTCAGTCCTAGAATAGGGGCATGTTCCCTGAAAGTGGGCTGGCAATGCTTTCCGCCCTGATATCGTTCACACAAGCAGGTATTTTTCCATGACACAGCTTCAGGTTGGCATCAATGGCTTTGGTCGGTTTGGACTCCACTTGTTGCGCTACTGGCTAAATGCGCCTGAGCAAGCTGCCTACCAGATCCAGTTTATCAACGATGATTTCATCACCCTGGATCATGCCCTGGAAATTTTATCCAGTGATCCCTACGTACCTTTTTCTGATTTTGAAGTCAGCCGTCAGGGCAACA
>JAQCHG010000259.1 GCA_027619675.1 Cyanobacteriota bacterium | reverse complement strand
GTCCACTGCCGTAGAGTTGTTGCAGCCTGCGCAGCACTTGGGGATTGCGATCGCTGGGGGCAAAGATGCGATCCACCCAATCGGGTCCTGGCAGGTGCAGAGATGTTTTTGGCACCTTAGCCTTGTGGTTCAGCAAAAAATCGGCATCGTCACCGAGCCAGTCTGCGAGGGTGTTGGGGGATGAGACCGTTGCAACCACGGGCATGTCTCCAGAATTCAACTGGGTCGTTGTCCTGGCCTTCCAGTCACGACCGTTGGCCCCAGTGTAGGGAGCCCACAAAAAACTGCCCTCCCTCAGTTGAGGGAAGGCAGGCTAGGCTCAATCTTTCCTAGGGAAGAGGCACCGCCGCTGTAAGTGCCCCCAGGGGTGGACAGCGGCGAGGTGGGCGATCGCGCTACTCTTCCTTGTCTTTGGTGGGATGTAGCAGCACCTCGCCCTTCAACATGCGTTGGGCTGCATCCAGTAGGGCTTCCTCCAGGTAGGGCTTGGTGAAGTAGCCGCTGGCCCCCAGATCCAGCGCCATTTGACGATGGCGATCGGCCCCTCGGGAGGTCAGCATGGCGATGGGAACATGCTTCAGCACTCCATCCTTCTGCATCCGCGACAGCAGTTCCAAGCCATCCATGCGGGGCATCTCGATATCGCAGAAGACCAAATCGCAGGGGAGGCCAGAGCGCAGTTTTTCCCACGCCTCCTGTCCATCGCGGGCCTGCTCGACCCGGTAGCCCACCTTGTTGAAGCTCATGGATAGCAACTCCCGCACCGTAATGGAGTCGTCCACGATCAGGACCGTCGGTTCCGCCTTCACCGCTTCGGCCTCTTCTGCCGGGGGCTCGGCATCCTGCGCCCATAGGGAAGCGGTGCTTTCCCGCCGGACCCGCCCCTGGGCCAGGTCAATCAACTCTAGGACATCGGCAATGGGCATCACCCGCCCATCCCCCAGCACGGTGGCCCCAGCAATCCCCGCCGGTTTGGGGACAGGGCCTTCCAATTGCTTGATCACAATTTCCTGTTCCCCCAGCACCCGGTCTACCTGGAGACCAATGTAGGTGTTGGCATTCCGCAGCACCACAATGGACACCATGTCATCGTCTTGGCTGCCCCCATAGACCCGACCCCGGCCTAGGGTGCGGCTAAATTGCAGTAGATCCGACAGGGGCTGGAAGGTGAGTTGGGTATCGCGCCACAGGATGTTGTTGCGCCCCTGGGCATCGGTCTGGACCCGCTCCTTGGGGACATCAAACATGTCCTCTACCCCATCCATGGGGAAGGCAATGCGGGCTTGGTTGTTCAGACAGCTCAGGGCTTTAGAAATACTCAGGGTGAGGGGTAGGCGAATGGTGAAGCCAGTACCCTTGCCCATGGTGGAATCGATGGTAATCGCGCCGCGAATTTCTGATAGGGCGGTGCGTACCACGTCCATGCCGACCCCCCGCCCCGCAAAGTCATCGGCCTGATCACGGGTACTAAACCCAGGGCGAAAGAGCAGGTCATGGGTTTCCAGTTCTGACATAGAGCGGGCTTCTGCCTGGGTAATCAGCCCCTTCTTAATTGCCTTTTGCTTCACCACATCGGTGTTGATGCCGGCCCCATCGTCTGCGATGTAAATGACCGTTTGGTTGCCTTGGTAAAAGGCCCGCACCGTAATGGTGCCTTCGCGGGGTTTACCCGCAGCCACCCGTTCTTCTGGGGGTTCAATGCCGTGGGTGATGGCATTGTTCACCAGGTGGGTCATGGGGTCATATAGCCGCTCCAGGATCATTTTGTCGATCAGGGTGTCGCGACCTTCCACCACCAAGCGGGCTTCTTTACCGCATTTCAGAGAAATATCCCGTACCGCCCGAGGTAGGCGATCGGCGGTTTGGGCAAAGGGCACCATGCGGGCTTTATTCAAGCCCTCTTGCAGTTGGGTGGTGACCTGGCGAAACTGACGAGTGATCTGGTCGGAGGACTCGACGGTGTAGCCAATGTCAGAGGCCGATTCCCGGACCCGGACAATCAACTCGATCATCTCCTGGGACAGGGTGTGGAAGCCGGTAAATCGGTCCATCTCCAAGGCGTCGAAGGTGGCCCCCGTGGCATGTTCGCCGTCACCATTGCCCTGGGAGAAACCCCCGTTACCGCCGCTGCTAACGCCCGCATGGAAGGCTTGACGGCTGGAGATCAGGGAGCTTTCTAGCAGCGATCGCTCGTACAGATCCCGCATCCGCTGCCCCACATCGTTGAGCTGCTGCACTTGAAACAGGAGATTATCCAAAAACTGCCGCAGCCGTTCCTGGTCCTGTTCGAGGGAGTTGCGGTTCACCACCAGTTCCCCCACCAAGTTGCTGAGGGTATCCAGGTGCTTTACCGACACCCGCATGGTTTGATCCACCATGGCTCCGACCCGACGGCTGGTGCGGCCACCCCCGCCGCCGCCCCGAATTGAGGGAGATCCCCCCCCTAGGGACTGATCCGCCGCCTCTAGCAGCTTTTCTAAATCTCCGAATTCATCATCGCTCTCTTGATCGGTCTCGGGGTCGGCTTCGTCTTCTAGGAGGGCATCGAGGGCGGTAAAAGAGCCATCGGTGTCCGCCTCAGCCGCTAAGGGCTCATCGTCATCCAGCATGGCCTCTAGGTCGTCAAACCCATCGTCAGCCGCTGACGACGCTTCCCCTAACATGGCGTCTAAATCGTCAAAGTCGTCAGCCGCTGGGATGGCATCCGTGGGCTCGTCGTCCAGCAGGGCATCCAATTCGTCTAGGTCTGCCTCAGCGGCGATCGCGTCTGGCGTCGTCGAGATGTCCGGTAAATCAGCGACTCCTGCATCCAGGAGATCCACAGCCAGCAGATCGCTGTCGTCGGTTTCTCCCCAAGCCTCTGCCTCTCCCGTTTCCGTACTCAGGAGGGCTTCTAAATCGTCGGTTTCATCGTCGGCACTAGTCCCAAAGGCGTCCATGCCAAAGGGGTCAGTCCCGTCGTCTAGGGACGCGGCCATCTCGGCATCATTGCCAAAGAGGTCATCCAGGTCAGCCGCCCCTAGGTCGGTGGCAGCTTCAGTGGCCAGCGGAGAGTCTGCGTTCTCCTCTAGCCCCAGGACACTGTCTTCAACGACCCCGTCATTGCCAAAGAGGTCATCAAAATCATCGCTGGCTGCATCCGCAGCGGTGGCGGGGGGGACTTCAATCCCCTCCTCCTCGATCTCATCAAAATCGGCAAACAGGGCATCGGCATCGGCAGCCAATTCCCCAGCGTCATCTGTCGGAACTGCATCAGATGCACTGTCGTCCCATAGATTGTCTAGGGCAGCAAGGGCTTCATCAGGGTCTACCGTTGCGTCCTCCCCTTCTGCCCAGGGATCATCAATGGCGGCTACCCCAGCGGCGGCAACGGCGGCAATCCCTGGGGAAGGGGTGGGACTTGGGCTGGTGTCATCGCCCCACAGGTCCATCGTCATCTCAGCGGCGGGGTCGGGACTGCTGGCTAGGTTTACGTCCCCGTCCGACTCTCTAGACTCGTCTAGGGAAACCGCAGCCATATCCAGATCGGAGAGATCGGCGGATGCGTCCCCATCCCCTAGATCAAAGGCCAAGTCCAAGTCCCCGACGAGATCCTGATCGCTATCGGCGTCTGGGGACAGCCCCTCAAAATCAAGCTCGAACTCAGCGGCTTCTGCATCCGCCACTGCTTCCTCAAAGTTCAGGTCGAATTCAGCGGTGGATAGGTCATCTTCACCCAGGTCTGAATCCGCTGCGATCGCCGCTTCTGCCCCTGGTGTAGCATCCAGATCAAAGCCAAAGTCCAGATCGAGATCCCCGTCTGCTTCCGAGTCATTGGGGGAGTCTAGGGCGAACTCTTCTTCCGAGGCGGAATCAAACCCCAGATCTAATTCCAGATCGCCTGCGTCGTCCGCAGCATCGGCGGTCTCAGCATCAAATCCTAAATCAAGGTCGAGATCGTCCTCCGTGGTGGCGGTGGGGCTGGGGATGTCGCTCTCTTCACCCGTATCTGACGAGCCTTCCCAATCTAAATCCAACCCCAGATCCAAGCTGTCGTCACTGTCATCGGCAAAAGCTGCACTGTCAGCAAAGGCTGCCTCCAGAGCGTCCTCTGCATCTCCGGACTGGGGTGCTGCTTCCTCACCTAAGAGGGTGTCGTCTCCATCGTCAGGGAACGCCAGGTCAGGTGCTGCCCCCGCCGCATCGGAGTCGTTTTCCCCGTCTAGGGCGAGATCCAGATCCCAATCTGTCTCCCCAGAGGCCGTAGCCCCAGTCGCCGCTGAGTCTTCCTCGAACAGGCCACCTAAGTCATCGCCAGCAGTGGCCTCAGATGCCCCAGGGTCTTCCCCAAATAGGTCACCTAAGTCATCGCCAGCAGTGGCCTCAGATGCCCCAGGGTCTTCCCCAAATAG
>JAQCHG010000258.1 GCA_027619675.1 Cyanobacteriota bacterium | reverse complement strand
GTGGGGCAAACTGCGGGGGGTGGCCCACGCCGGGGCCAAGGGCAATACCGCCTGTCGAATCATGGCCCTGCACATGGACCCCACCCAGTTGCGTATTGCCGACAAGGTGGCCCGCCCCCCAGATACGCCCCCGGCGGAATATCTACCAGAGGTGGCCTACATCGGTGGAGACAGCATTCGCATTGCCCTGGCCCAAGACTTCTCAAGATTGTTGGTGAGTATGTCCTCCTGAGGAGTCCTTGGGGAGGAAGATCGCCCCCGCTAGCCAAAATCCGGTTTCCCGACGCCCTCATCCCCCAGCGGTGGTAGGCAGCCGTGCAACCATAGGGCATGATTAGGAACTGACGTATTTACCGGAGCCGGGTTTTGGGCCTTGTGTTGTATCTGCCCCTGCGGATCTTGTCCCCGCCCGCTGCGGCTTCGCCTCTGACACCCCCCAGATAGCACAGTATCGGAACCCATGACCCGTATTATCGTTGTCACTTCTGGCAAAGGCGGCGTTGGCAAAACCACGTGCAGCGCCAACTTGGGTATGGCCCTAGCCCAGCGCGATCGCCGGGTAGCCGTCATTGACGCTGACTTTGGTCTGCGCAATCTAGATCTGCTGTTGGGCCTAGAAAACCGTATCGTTTACACCGCCTTTGATCTCCTCGCGGGGGATTGCCGTTTAGAACAGGCCCTCGTCAAGGACAAACGGCAACCCAACTTGGCCCTGCTGCCCGCCGCCCAAAACCGCTCCAAAGAGTCGATTACGCCGGAGCAGATGCAGGAACTGGTCAATCAAATCGTTGCCAACGAGTGGGACTACATCCTGATCGACTGCCCCGCTGGCATTGAAATGGGCTTCAAAAACGCGATCGCGGCGGCTAAGGAGGCGATCGTCGTCACCACCCCCGAAATTTCTGCCGTTCGGGACGCCGATCGGGTGATTGGTCTGCTGGAGGCCAACGGCATCAAAGACATGCGCCTCATCGTCAATCGCCTCAGACCCGCCATGGTGCAGGAAGAGCAAATGATGTCTGTGCAGGACGTGCAGGATATCCTGGCCATTCCCTTGCTTGGCGTCATCCCCGATGACGAACGGGTGATTGTGTCCACCAATCGCGGGGAACCTCTAGTACTAGAGAAGAAACTGTCCTTGGCAGGGATAGCCTTTGGCAATGTGGCCCGTCGCCTAGAGGGAGAGACGGTGCCCTTCCTCGATCTCAATGCCCCCCACGACGACTTATTTGCCCGCCTGCGCCGCTTTCTGCGGGGCTAACCTCCCAACTCTTCAGGCATCCCCGCCTTGCCCCCTTCTACCTCGCCCATGCTCAGTGAACTGCTAGATCGTCTCTTTCACCGCAACACCCCGGAAACCAGTCGGGATGCTGTCAAACGCCGCCTACAGTTTGTGCTGGCCCACGATCGCACGGACCTTAGTCCCGAAACCGTGGAAAAAATGCGCCAGGAAATCCTAGAGGTGGTTTCCCGCTATGTGGAAATAGAAACGGAAGGGCTGGCGTTTTCCTTGGAAAATGACGATCGCGTCACGGCATTGATTGCCAACTTGCCCATCCGCCGCATTCGCGTACCATCGGACAACGGTACCTCTGCCCCCTCTGAAACGGCTGAGTCCTGACGCCAAAAACATGGCCGCTGAAACCCCATCCTGCCTCACCACTGCCACCACATCCCTACATTTGGCTGCGATTGGGCGGCACCTCTTCATTTGCGCCGATCAAACCAAGCCCAAATGCTGCGACAAAGCCGCCAGCATCGTCGCCTGGGACTATCTAAAAACCCGGCTTAAGGAACTGAAGCTCGATCGCCCCACCGCCGATCGCCCCACCTGTGTCTTTCGCACTAAGGCCAACTGCCTGCGGGTGTGTCAGCAGGGACCGATTTTGCTGGTGTATCCCGATGGGGTGTGGTACCACAGCGCCACTCCGGAGGTGATTGAGCGCATTATCCAAGAACACCTGATCGGCGGCACCGTGGTGGCAGACTATGCCTTTCTCACCCATCCCTTGTCAGCGGACTCTGACGTTGACACCTGTGGGCCGCCGCCCCCGTCCCCCCACGGGGCATTAGGTCGTGCGCCGTTGGGGATACGAGGGGATCGCTCTGGACCTGAGCAGGCTGACCCGTCCCCGTCTGGTGCTAACGACGACGGCTGTCTAAGGCGGTGGGGCGGCGGTTGCGATACCAGAAAAAGACGTACATCAGGGCCGCCGCTTGCAGGGGCAGCATCAACACATAGCTTTTGAAAAGAATTGGCATGTCGATTTGGGCGATCGCGCTGAGGCTACCGCCGCCCACCACCATGCAGGCTGCCAAGATTTGCCACTTATTAATCTTCATGTCGGCCTCAGTTCATCCTTCACACCGTCATCATAGGGCTCGCGCCCCAGCCACGAACCCTTGCCACAGGGCGGTGTGGTCTAGCCCCCAGGGCAATTCCACCAGGCTATAGCGCACCCACAGCCGCAGACCGTAGTAACTACCGTAGGCGATCGCCCACAGCCCCAGATATCGCCATTGCAAAACCCCGTTGTAGAGGTGCATGTAGGAACGACGCTGGCGCAATTCCCCAACGGAAATCGCCACCACCGCCACCAATGCCGCCACAATCAGGGGGCCAAACAGGTGATATTGCAGGGCCAGCCCCAGATCCCCCCGCGCTAGGGCCAAAAAAGCCCGTGTCAGCCCACAACTGGGGGAAGGGAAGCCAAAATGGGCCTGAAACTGACATTTGGGCAGGGGAATCGGCAACCCCAAGCGGGTCACCGACATCGCCACCGCCAATGGCGCACTGCCCGCCGCGATCGCGACATACCGCCACAGGGGACAGCGCAATCTCGACGGGCAGGAAGACGTCACCATGGGATTGGGTTGCCTTAAAACCAGGGCTTGCGCCCTTCAATATAGGTGGCGGCAAACTCCTCATCAGACTTGGTGAGGTAGATGATGCCCTCCACCAAGCCAATGACGCTCACCGCCAACGGTAAAAAGAAGGTGAGGCCAAAGGTACAGAAAGTGAGGACCCAACTGGCTAGGGTCAGCCCCAACATAATGGCCCCTTCTTGGGAGTACCCGAGCACAAACTTATGGACACCGAGGGAGCCCAACAAAATCCCTAGAATGCCAGCTAGGATTTTCTTTTCTGCTGCGTCAGAACCAGATTCAGCCATGGCAATTGTGCTCGGGATATAAACATGTCCAAGCTCCTTAACGGAACTTAGAACCAGCCGCGCTTGCCACTCACGTAGGTAGCCACAAATTCGTCGTCAGACTTGGTGAGGTAGATAATACCTTCCACCAAACCAATAATACTCATTACAGGGGCAATCAAGCCGCAGCTCAGAATGCTTACTAGCAACATGATCAGCCCTTCAGTTTGATAGCCCAATACAAATTTGTGAATCCCCAGGGCTCCCAGCAAAATTCCGCAAATACCCGCTGCAACCTTCTTATCCGCGCCACCATTAGACATAACCTGTGTTCTCCAAATGTGCCTGTGAAAGAATCTTCCAGAAAACTACGCCCCTAGCCTGCATACCAGCCAGCGGGAATCTTCCAAGTACTTATACAACGGGACTTGGGGAATTTGGTAAATTTCCAGAGAAATTTAGGTAAATTTCACCCTAACGACTGGACTTCACCCTGTTTCGGTTACTAGAGCTGCCCTTCGTCGTACTTAAACTCGAATTGAATGCCCCCCACCACTCCAGCGGCGAGGTTGTAGAGCAGGGCACCGATAATGCCCGCGATAAAGCCACTAATGCCGTAGAGGATGGGGGCAACAATAATGATGCCGATCGCCCCGCCAATGCCAAACCCAAATTCTTCGGAAGCGACCCCTACGGAGAGAATGATCAGGGCAAAGAAAACCGCAAAGATAAGGGCGAAGAAGGCCAAGATGATGCCTTGGATTTTGCCGACACTCAACAAGTCCAGACTTTTGATGGTGACTTTCCGAGTTGACATAGGAACTGCCCCTCTATCCACTTGAGTCGCCTCAGATTCTATCGAAGGCCACCCTATCCCTTAGGAAAATTAATCATTCTTACCAAATGCGTTGCCCTTGTCAAAGGCGTTGCGAGTACGCTCTGTCCCCGCCAAATGACCCCCTAAGCGGCGCTGCCCAGCAGGAACAGACCAATCATGGTGACGCTATTCCAAGCGCTGTGGAGCAGCATTGGGGCCAGCAGGTTGCGCGATCGCGTGTAGACCACCCCCAGCACCATGCCCAACACCATCAGGGGCAGCACCTCCGACAGGCTGAGGTGGGCGGCGGCGAAGATGAAACTGCTGAGGACGATCGCCCCCCCCACGGGCATGTAGCGGGTCAGGGAGGGCAGCAGAAAACCGCGAAACAGCACTTCCTCAAACAGGGGGGCCGCGATCGCC
>JAQCHG010000257.1 GCA_027619675.1 Cyanobacteriota bacterium | reverse complement strand
GAACGCCCTTTGGGAGAGGGATTTAGGGTGAGGGCCAACGGTGCGCAAATTTACGCCGCGCGGTACTAGCGATCGCGGCCATGGGGCTCAGTCCAATCCACCACTGGCCCCATCGGGACAACCCCGGTGGGGTTAATGGTGTTATGGCTCTGGTAATAATGGCCCTGAATGTGTTGCAGGTTGACCGTATCCGCGATCCCCGGCAATTGATACAGTTCCCGCACGTAGGCCCAGAGGTGGGGATAGTCCACCACGCGGCGCAGGTTGCACTTGAAATGCCCCACATACACCGGGTCAAAGCGCACCAGGGTGGTGAATAGTCGCCAGTCTGCCTCCGTCAGGCGATCGCCCGTCAAGTACCGCTGGTGTGCCAGGATTCCCTCCAGCCAGTTCAGGGACTCAAACAGGGGTTTGACCGCTTCTTCGTAGGCGGATTGGGTGGTGGCAAAGCCCGCCTTGTAAACACCATTGTTCACGGTGTCATAGATGCGATCGTTGAGGGCGTGAATCTCCGTTCTCAGATCCGCTGGATAGTAATCCCCCGGCTTTGCCCCCACCCCGTCAAAGGCAGCGTTGAACATGCGGATAATTTCCGCTGACTCATTGTTGACGATGGTGTGGGTGTGGGTGTCCCACAGCACGGGCACCGTCACCCGCCCGGTGTAGGTGGGCTCCGCCTGGGTGTAGATCTGGTGCAAATATTGCGCCTGAAACAGGGGATCGGGCACCACCCCCGGTCCTTCCGCAAAGGTCCAGCCCTGATCCCCCATGTACCAATGGACAACGGACACCGGGATCAGATCGGCTAACCCCTTCAACGCGCGAAAAATCAGGGTCCGGTGTGCCCAAGGGCAGGCCAGGGACACGTACAGGTGATAGCGACCTGGCTCAGCCCGAAAGCCCCCGTCTCCCGTGGGGCCGGGGCGACCATTGGCGGTCACCCAATGGCGAAACTGGGATTCTTTGCGCACAAACCGCCCCCCCGTGCTGGCGGTGTCGTACCACTGGTCGTGCCAAACCCCGTCGATTAATAGCCCCATGGGACGCTCCTCACTGTTGGAAAACCTTGAGGGGGGAATTTCGGCAACTCGATGCAGCCACCCCACCCCCGGCTGGGGTGGACTCCCCCCGATGGCACTGGAGACGTTCCCCAGCACAGATGCCCACCGATGGGAACGGCGGTGGAGCATCGCTGGCGGCAACGACTTCAGTTTTCAATGCGATCGCAGCATATCAAACATCCTGTCGCGCTCAAGTCCCCCCCGAGGCGGGAATTTCAGTGTGTGCCTTGTCAACGTGCCCTGAGGCCAATGCGTTCAACATCCTGGGGTGCTCCAGCAGGTCCTTGAACTTTGCAATGCGCCCGATTGGTAAAGCAGGCGCTTACAGTAGGGACGATCCTGCTAATCTCGCCCCTCAGCTTCCAAACAGATACCGCTATGGAGTTGTTAATTGCCCTCTGCCTAGGCATTGGCCTCAGTGCCGCCTGTGGCTTCCGCGTGTTTATTCCCCCCTTGGCCTTGAGTGTGGCGGCGCTGCACGGGACGGTGGACCTGGGGGCTGACTGGCAGTGGTTGGGCACACCGCTAGCGGCCACAATCCTCACCGTGGCCACGGTGGTGGAGGTGGGGGCCTATTACGTGCCCTGGCTCAGCAATGCCCTGGATGGGGTTGAAGTGTTTGCCGCCCCGATCGCCGCGACCTTTCTGACCGCCTCAACCCTGTCTATCGCTGGGGACTTAGACCCAGTGGCGACCTGGGTAGTGGCGGCGATCGCCGGGGGCGGCACCGCTGAGGTGGTGGAAGGAGCCTCCGCCCTAACCCGCCTGTTTGCGTCGAGCGTTTCCGCTGGGATGGGCGGCCCCGTGGTGTCCTTTGTGGAAATGGTGGCGGCTACGGTGCTGTCCCTGCTGGCGATCGCCCTGCCGTTGCTAGCCTTCGCGATCGCGGTATTCCTGCTGCTGTACTGCGGGCGGCGGTTGTGGCGACTATGGCAACACAAAAAGAAGTCGCCATCTCCATAGCGACTTCCTGCAATCGTGTCTGCTCAAGGACGGGAACTCCCCATCAAGGCCTAGTCCAGCGCGACGTAAGTTTGCCAACCGTTTCCTTGGGTGGGGGAGCTGGGGAGCATGGGAGATAGGGAGCCAGAAGGTAGGGGTATTCGCGCCAAGCTCAACTAGGAGGTGTGGGCCATCCAGGGCGAAACCGTGGCTAGGCCAGTATGACCACACTGATTTAACGGAACTGGGTTCGGGGCGGCCATGCTTTGGTAACCGAGAATTCAGGTTTGATGCTCCACAGCCCCTAGCGGTCTAACCGCTTAGCCGTCCAAAACGTCGCGGGTGAAGAGGACGAAGACGGCTCCAAACACCATGGCTGCGATCGCGATATCCATAATTCTGACCCCGTTGGCAATGTTATTAACTCACTGAGCAGCGGGCAAACAGCCTGCTCCGTCCTTACCGTACCCAATCCCCCACGGCCAGGACATAGGGGTTTCACTGCCCTTGACTTTCTCAAAACCATCCCTGCCGAATCAGATATTGCCATTGCTCTGCTCGCCTCTGATGCCAGCCCATTCAAAGCAATAACTAATATTGATTTTTGACTGCCAGCAAAGAGAGGATAAAAATCTTTTAGAGCAGAAGTCTTTTTCGCGTTTAACTGGAAAATTAGCCCCAAGTAAATCAATTATATTGATATGTAAATGCCCATCGGGAAGGCAAATGCCGCCCGCGCGATCGCCCAGGTCCGTCAGAATAATTACGGATGCCCTCCCCCCAGACATCCCCTTAAAGATGTCGCTCTGCCCCTAACATGCGGCGATAGGCCCACCAACCGCCCACCACCATGGCCACCGCAAAGCCACAGAGAAACCACACATGGGCCGCCAAGGTCTCCCAGTCGCTGCCCACCACCGCTAGCCCATCTAGGGCCAC
The DNA here is from genome assembly GCA_027619675.1 of Cyanobacteriota bacterium. Classification (GTDB taxonomy): domain Bacteria; phylum Cyanobacteriota; class Cyanobacteriia; order Phormidesmidales; family Phormidesmidaceae; genus PCC-6406. The sequence goes on along the minus strand of JAQCHG010000257.1, from coordinate 1,457 downwards.
AATCATGTGGTAAATCGGGTTGTAGTCCGCCAGGGTGAGCAGAGACTCTGGAAACAACGCCACCGGGATGAATGCCCCCCCCAAAATCAGCAACGGCACCCCAAAGGCAGCAATCAGAGCATTGATGTCTTCGGTGCGGCGGGCAAATTGGGTGCCGAGGATGAACCCCACCCCCACATAGGCGGCAATGCTGAGCAGGATGATCCCCAGACTCCAAAGCCATGCCCCGGTAAACTCAGCCCCCTGGGCGATCGCGATCGCCCACACCAACACCGTCTGCCCCAAACCAATGGCGCAGTGGGCCAGAAAAATGCCTAGGAAATACGCAGTACCGCTGAGGGGAGACAGAAACAGACGCTTCAAGGTTTGCTGCTCTCGCTCCGCCACCACCGTGGCCACACTGCCCCCCAAACAACTAAAAAACAACGCTGCCCCCACCAACGTCGGCGGGGACGCCTGCAAAAAAGCATCGGCTTGGGTCAGTTGCGCCCGCTCCGCCAGAATCAGGCTATTGAGCACCAGCACCAAAGCCGGAAAGATCGCCCAAAACACCAAGCTGCGTCGCCGTCGCGCCAGTTCCGTCAAAATCCGCTGGGCCACCGCCAGGGTTTCCCGCACCAGCTTCACCATCTGCCAGCCTCTCCTTTGTCCGTCATCTGCTGTCTCCCCTGGGTGGCTTGTCAGCGTTCAATCTGTAGCCAGGAGGCTTCAGGGAACCTTGCCTGATAGATGCCTGGTTCACAATTTCAGCATTGACAAACCACTATCCCCTAGAATCAGCCCCATGCTCCAGGGGCAGCGCCGACAAGCGGGGCTCCATCCCTGGGCGGCATCCCCCACAGGGACCGCAAACTCCTTTAGGATGCCATTGCTCGACCCTGCTATGGCTGACGGTAGTCCAGGGATCACCATGGCCATCGGTTTTAGGCATCCTTTCAGAGAGAGGCTGCCGACCCCCATCCGGATCCGCACGGCCCGCCATCGATAACTAAAATGAATGACGGTTAAGAACTGTGTCAAAACGTCGTAGTTTATGGTCGACGGCGATCGCACATCCCGCTGTTTTCCCTCAGCTATCCGCGATTCCTGGGGACAAAGTGTAGGACAGGATACGGTTTAGCCCATCTTGCTTCCTGGAGACTAACTCAGGCTCCTGCTCACCCCACGGTTAGGCTGCCGTTTCCATCACCGTTTGCTGAACTCATCGCTGTTCATGGCCCAACTCCAAGACCTTGCCTCGCTCCAAAACCTCTCCCGACGCACCGTACTGAAGCTGTTTGGGGTAGGGACAGTGGCCGCTGGGGTGGGGTATTCGCGTTTTAGTAAACCCGAGCCCGCTATCCACCAGCGGGACTCCCTGACGCTGCCCTATCAGCCAGATCGCACCCTCAAAGCGGTGGTCATCGGCGGGGGGGTAGCGGGTCTAGCTGCCGCCTATGAGCTGAGCCAGCGGGGGG
>JAQCHG010000256.1 GCA_027619675.1 Cyanobacteriota bacterium | reverse complement strand
GAGCATCCCGCTGGGCAACTCTACGGCCATACCCTGCCCCCCGGACCCCTCGTGCCCGTCCTCACGGATGCCGCTGGTACGGTGCTGTCCCTACCCCCAATTATTAATGCCGCTGGGGCCGGGGCCGTCACCGCCGCGACCCGTCATCTCTTCATCGACGTGACCGGGATTCAACCCCAGACGGTGCTAGATACGGTGAACATCCTGGCCCACAACTTTTTAGACACCGGGGCTACGGTCAAAACCGTTGAGATCGTGGCTGGGGCCGCTAGCCTCACCACCCCTAGCCTCACCCCCAAACCCGTCACCTTTTCCGCCAAATACCTGAATGAGTTGATGGGCAGCGCCATCCCCAAACATGCCCTGGGCACCTACTTGGCCCGCATGGATCTGCACCCGACGGGGACCGATGTGGTGTTGGTGCCCACCTACCGCACCGACATCCTCAGCCAGACCGATATTGCCGGGGATCTGATGGTGGCGATCGGCCTCGACACCATGCAGCCGGACCCCACCGCCGTCCAGTTTCAGATCGGCCAAGCGGATCCCCTCAAAACCTTTGTGGCCCAGGTGGGGGACTTGGCCCAGCGCATGGGGTTGATGGAGGTGAAAGGTTTCATCCTCACTGATCCCGCCCTGCTGGAGCTGGTGGCCCCAGGCACAGACGACTGCGAACCGATCCAGATTGGCAATGCCAAGAGCCGCAGCTTTAGCACTACCCGCACCACCCTATTGGCGGGGCTCCTAGAAACCCTCTCCCGCAATATCAACGCCCCCAAACCCATCAATGTCTATGAAACTGGGGCGGTGTTGCAGCGCCGGGGAACGGAGACCCCCACCCTGATGGAAACGGTGCATTGGGGGTTTGCCAGTTTCGATGCGCGGGCGTCCTTTAGCGGGGCTAAAGCCTATGTGCAAACCCTGCTTAAGGCCCTGGCCATTGCCTACGAACTGGAGCCCTGCGATCGCCCCGCCTATCTGCCGGGGCGGGCGGCCCAGGTCAGAATTGCAGGCCAGGTGGCGGGCCACTTTGGCGAAATCCATCCCCGCGTCTTGGCCCAGTTTTCCTTCCCCGAACCCATCTGTGCTGGGGAACTGGACTGTGCGGTGATGATGACCGCAAGGGAAAGTTCCTCGTGACGGTTCAGAGGACCGTCATGCGGGCACCTTGAACAATAGATTTGCTTAAGGATTGCGTCACCCGGAAGCCTTGTGGTACCGTTGCGTGTTCTCAATAAGGGTTAAAATATTCTCAATAAGAGCGATTTATCGAGGTGCCCGAAAGTAGAAAATGCCGGAGATCAATAACAGCACCACCAGCAGCAGCGACAGGGCAAAGCCCGTGCTGTAAAGCTGTACATCGCCGCCGATGATGGCCCAACGAAAGCCATCAATCACCCCACCATGGGGTTGAGGGAATACAGCAGTCGCCATTGGTCGGGCACAATGGCGCTGCTAAAACCCACGGGGGAAATGTAGAAGCCAACTCAATGATCAGTTCTGGGGCTTCTGCCATCGTGTGTTGACTCCTTATGGCCGGGGTGCTTGAGGGGATCAGTCCTAGCTGGGCCTGGGTTGCAGCAAGCTGCGCCCTGACCCTTGCTGGATCTGGCACAAATCATCCGCCAGAGGGCATCCCACCCCCTCGCGGATCAGCCTGCGGGGCCTATCGTAGCGTGCCCGTAGATGCAGGGTAGGCATTGATAGCGACCGTATGGCAAGGACCAATTTAGATGAAAGGCTCGGGGTGGGACTCGTGCTCCACTTCAAACACATGGCCATAGAGGCTAGAGAGGATTTGTTTGCCCTCTTGGGTGAGTTTGAGATAGGCGATCGCGTCTTTGATGTAGGGATACACCGTCTTCCAATAGAACTTGGGGTAGTTGCGGCGTAGATCCTCAGGATGGCGGTAACCCAGGGCCTGGTTCACCCCCGTTTCCTCAAACTCGTAATACAGCGCCGGGATCTTGTGCAGATAGCGGGGATCCGAGAGTTGGCCAATCAAATCCGCCGCCCGCACCAGGCCGGGATAGTTGCGGGTGTCCTGGTGGTCCGTGTCCAACGGCACCGGGAACCGGGTGGGTTCAATATTGGCCTTGAGCACCTCCGCATCCAGCAGCCCATGACCGCCAAAGCGCTCCTGCACAAACAACTTGCCCCGATCCACGTGGTAGGGGGTAAGGCTGGCATCGGTGTAGCCCTCCGGCAGGATGACCGTTGCATCCCCCGCTCCGGTGGCGTACTGCCGCAGGGAAATCACATCCCGACGGCACACCCCTTTGACATAGCCAATGTCGTGACACACCAGGGAAATGGTGAAGTGGAGCCAGTCTTCACAACTGACATGCCCTTCGCGGATGTGCTTACCCCGCAGAATTTGCTGCCCCACCAGGGTGACAAAGATGGTGTGCTCGACATCGTGGTACAGGGCGTTGCTGTTGGCGATGGTTTCCACCCCCATATTCCCCACCCAGGCGATGATGTCGGCATAGTCGGTCTTGAGGCCGCCGTAGGTTTGAGCATAGTCAAGGCGCAGATCTTCCACAAAGGCCTGACAGAGGAGCTTATTGGGGTTGAGCATGGCGACAGGTGAGGAAAGAAGGGGGAAACAAGGGGAAAGCGCCTGGGGCACGACTGCCGCTTATCCACATGTGCTGGGTCTACCGCTTTTAGCTGCGTCGGCCCCTTAAGTCCCCCAGTTGTGAGGAACTTTCAACTCGGTTCTCCCCAAAATTATGGGGCGGGGGGGCCAAATGCAGCGTTTTAAGGCTGCCCCAGAGATGTGCATGAACAGTACGAGGGGGAAGCCCTGACATACTAAGGGTTCTAGCCTAGAACGACCCTGGACGACAACCCGCCTTTCTGCTGCCCTGACAGTCCTTCAGAACCCTTCAGAACCCTTGATTCCATCCCATGGGCTACTGCCTCTCGGCGTTCCCGTGGGACAAGGGGGCTGAGGCCCTTGTGGGTCGGTGGGATGGCGTAAGTCCTGGTCTGGCTGGGGGCGATCGCCTACCCCCTCAGCAACCAGCCTTGGCAAACATGAGATATCCCTTCATGCCGCCTTAACCCCAAGGCCGCCAAAAAACGTTATCTTTAGAAAAGAAAAATCGTATAATCTAATACGGAATTATTTCCCATCCCTTGAATCGACTTGGAGGTATCCCATGAACCCACAGGACCGTGCCCGTCACTTACTCGCCCGTCGCCGTCAGCAGATGCAAAATCGCCGTGCTAGCCTGCTCGGTCGTTCTGAACAGGCCGTAAATCGTCAGGAAACTCTGAATTCCTCGATGAATTAGGGGGGTAGTTTCTCTCCTTAAAAACTCATCCGCCTTGCTTCTCCTCTGGGAGGGGCAAGGTATTGTTATGGGCGAGTCTCTTAGCGCCGGTCTAGCTTCTGGGGGGCAGCAATGCCAACGGTCCTTGCTGCGATCGCCCCAGCGCAACCGCGAACCGCCAAACTTCCGGGGAGGGCAGGGCTGCTTCATTGTGGTTAAAGCCATTGGCTCATCGTCATTCCGGGCGAGTCCCGGAGGGCGAGATCCGGAATCCATGCCTGTTTTGGTCATGAAGCACCCGAGTTGGATTCCCGTTTGCACAGTAATGACGGCACTGCGGGCCTTAAATGATGGAATCCCAAGATCAGAAAATCCAGCGGATTCTGCGGGATCCCATTGAAATTGTCCCCTACGACCCTCGTTGGCCAGCGCAATTTCAACAGGAACAGGCCCATCTACGGCGTTGTTTACCTGCGGCAAGCCTGGGCCGAATTGAGCATTTTGGCAGCACGGCGATACCGGGGCTGGTGGCCAAGCCCGTAATTGATGTGCTGGTGGAGGTGTTTTCTCTACCGCTGGTGCGCCAGGCGATCGTCCCTCAACTGGAGGCCCAAGGCTATGACTACCTGTGGCGACCCACCACAGGGGACGATGGCCCGCCCTTCTATGCCTGGTTCATCAAGCGCAATGAGCAGGGAACGCGCACCCACCACATCCACATGGTGGAGCCAGACTTTCCCCACTGGGCGCGGCTCCAGTTTCGAGACTGGTTGCGTACCCATCCAGAAGTCGCCCAAGCCTATGGCGAGTTGAAGCAGTCCCTAGCAGCTCAATTTCCCCGCGATCGCGTTGCCTACACCGAAGGCAAAACCGCCTTTATTCAGACTGTTATGGCCCAAATTCAAGCCGCTAAGCGGTAGCTGTTCCGAAACGCACCACCGCAATTCAGGTCGTACTGATCAGGTGGGCAAGTAGGTCTGACTCGGATCTAAACAAGGCGCTCGGTGAGCGGGGCACGCTAGTTCTTGGGACAATTCCACCGCACTGGGAACATCGCTGCCGAACCCCGGAAAGTCCCTGGGCACAAGCCTTTGCAACAAATGTTGAACCGAAAGCCTACCCGAAATTTCGGATCCAGAG
>JAQCHG010000255.1 GCA_027619675.1 Cyanobacteriota bacterium | reverse complement strand
CAACTGCAAACCCTAGAGGCAGCCCATCCCCATCTGATCACCCCCGACAGCCCCACCCAGCGGGTGGGGGAAAAACCCACCAGTCAGTTCACCTCCGTCACCCACAACATCCCCCTCTACAGCCTCGAAAATGCCTTTGATTTAGCGGAATACCGGGCTTGGCAAGAGCGCTGGCAGCGGTTAGCCCCAGCGGTGGGAGAAGCCGCCGCCGTAGCGGAACTGAAAATCGATGGCTCTGCCCTGGCCCTGACCTACGAAAACGGGGTGCTGGTGCGGGGGGTGACCCGTGGCGACGGCACCACCGGGGAAGACATCACCCAAAACGTCAAAACCATCCGCTCCATTCCCCTGCGGCTGCACCTAGATCCCGCCCCGCCTCGGGTAGAGGTGCGGGGGGAGGCGTTTTTGCCCCTCGACAGTTTTGAGCGCATCAATGCCCAGCGCCAGGAGGCCGGGGAAGCGCTGTTTGCCAATCCCCGCAATGCAGCGGCGGGCACCCTGCGGCAACTGGATTCCCGCATCGTGGCGGCGCGGCGGCTAGACTTTTTTGCCTATACCCTGCTGCTGCCGGAGGGCATGGGGGCGGCCTCCTTACCCGCAGACTCCGAGGCGGGTAGGGAGGCCCAACTGTCCCTTCTAGATGGGTTTGGGGATACGGACCCGACCCCAGGGGAGGGTGGTCCCCAAACCCAGTGGCAAGCCCTCACCTATTTGCAGGCTCTCGGCTTCAAAGTTAACCCCAACTGCCAGATCTGCCCCGATGCCCAGACGGTGGCGGATTTTTACGACACCTGGTCTACCCAGCGCCTAGATCTGCCCTACATGACCGATGGGGTGGTGGTGAAGCTGAATGATTTTGCCCTGCAACGGCAATTGGGGTTTACCCAAAAATTTCCCCGCTGGGCGATCGCCCTCAAATACCCCGCTGAGGAGGTACCGACGGTGGTGGCGTCGGTGACGGTGCAGGTGGGGCGCACGGGGGCGGTGACCCCGGTGGCCAATCTGCAACCCGTGCAGTTGGCGGGCACCACCGTGGCGCGGGCCACCCTGCATAACCGCGATCGCATTGCCGAGTTGGACCTGCACATTGGCGATACCGTCATCGTGCGCAAGGCGGGGGAAATCATCCCCGAGGTGGTGCGTAACCTGCCGGAACTGCGCCCCGAGGGTGCCCAGCCCTACCAGTTCCCCACCCACTGCCCCGAATGTGGCGAAGCCCTAGTGCAGCCGGAGGGGGAAGCGGTCACCCGCTGCATCAACAGCTCTTGCCCCGCCATTGTGCGGGGGGCGCTGATCCACTGGGCCAGCCGCGCCGCCCTAGACATCAACGGCATTGGCCAAAAGTGGGTGGAGCAATGGGTAGATCAGGGCTTGGTGCGATCGGTGGCGGATCTCTATCGCCTCACCGTTGAAGACCTGCTGCCCCTAGAGCGCATGGGGCAACAACTGGCCCAAAAGCTGGTGGAGGCGATCCAAGCCTCGAAACAACAGCCCTGGTCGCGGGTGCTCTATGGCCTGGGTATTCGCCACGTGGGGGCCGTCAACGCCCAGGTGCTGAGCCAGCATTTCCCCACCGTCGAGGCCCTGGCCACGGCGACACCGGAGGCCATTGCCGCCGTCTACGGCATTGGCCCCGAAATTGCCCAATCCGTCTGTCAATGGTTCCAAGTACCCGCCAACCAGCATCTAGTAGCCCAGTTGCAGGCGGCAGGGCTACAATTTGCCGCTGATCCCACCGCCACGGATTCCCAGCAGCCCCAACCCCTAGCGGGGAAAACCTTGGTGCTGACGGGCACCCTCCCCACCCTCAGCCGCAGTGAAGCCAAGGCCCAAATCGAGCGGGCGGGGGGCAAGGTGACCGGGTCCGTCAGCGCCAAAACCAGCTATGTGGTGGTGGGGGCAGAGGCGGGCTCAAAACTGGCCAAGGCAGAAAAATTAGGCATCCCTACCCTGTCGGAGGCGGACCTGCTGGCGCTATTGGCGGGGGAGGATGGTTAGCGGGGCCGCTGGGGCGAATCAGGGGCGGCTCGTTGGGGGCGATCGCGATCGCCTTGGGATCTCGCCCCATGCTTATGGGGAACTTATCGCGACAAGGACTGATGTAGGGTATTACTAAGCTAGATTTCCACAGAGTTCGCCCATAGCGCCACTCTGGGGAGATAAAGGCCCTATGATGAACGCGGTCTTCGGCGTGCGCTCTGGCAACACAGACTGCCTGCTTTGACCCCACGGACCCAACCCGCAGTGCCATGTTCATTCTCAAGCGACAGGATGTTGACATCAAGAATATCCAGCATCCCAAGAAGGATCAGCAGATTCCCATCCTGTCCTATCAGGGGCAAACGTTTCGGCTGTTAAGCGTGTTTAACGCCGCCCAAGAAGAAGAAGCCCGCGCCCTGTGGCGCGACCTCACCGATAACCGGGGTAAGGCGTGCGTGCTGCTAGAGGAACCGGAGCGCTTTAGCGTTTGGGGTAAAGTCCGCCTAGAGGATATTGACGCTGGGGACGACGCCCAAGGCACCCCCGCCGCTCAACCCTTGATTCAAGCCTGTCTGTTGCTGTTGCAGGCCCTCTACATTGACATTGAGGATTTGCTGGGGGGCAAGCAAGCGGGCCTGTTTGAAAAAGATATTGCCGGGATCTTAATCCAGTGGAAGTTTCCCCAAGTGGGGTCTGAAAAGGCGGTCAGTACCCTGCTGACCATGGATCCCCTCGCCACCCAGGTACCCGCTTGGGAGGAATTGCATTTACAAAAGCTGCTAGAGGAAATGCATCGCCTCGGCAAAAACTATTTTGGCAATGCCAACTTTACCGAACGGGCGTTAGATGCCCTAGAAGATATGCCAGCGGGCGATCGCGGCACCTTTGTGAATTGGCTGGGGCAATCACCCCCCGGCAAACTGTGGAAGTAGTTCGGCTTTTTGATAAGAATCGTTTATCAGCCTGCCGATTGCTAAGGAATGTGGCAACCTGTCGGAACGAGCCGGGGTATTTTAAACCCGTTCAGGCAATCTCTAAAGGTTGTGTCGTGGAGAAAGTGGATCGGTGGCTGTGATGGCCCGCCCTAGGCTCAATGATCAGCATAGTGATCAACCTTGGGTTGCCCACGGTCTCACCACTTAAGGAGCATTCTCTTGAGCAAGTCGTCCCCCACTAAAAAGTCACTGTTATCTACCACCAATTTGATTCTGATCGGCCTCGCCTGGGGGATTATTGCCCTACTCTTTTTCCTACTTTTCAGCGTACCGCCGCCCGGTCAAGAGCAGGCCGATTGGTACTTTGTCGGCATCACCCTGTTGGAAACAGGGGCCTTTTTCGTCTCCGCCCTGTTTTGTTTTCGCAACTGGCAAAGTGGCCAAATTGTCAGTGGTCGTAACGTTTGGCTCTGGATTGGCATCGGTCTGAGCTGTTACACCCTAGGCAATGTGTTGTTCTACCTGTGGGGCAACGTCTGGGGTAAGGACCCCGCCGTATCCCCTGGCGACGTTTTCTACCTGCTGTCCTATGTTTTTCTGGCGGGCGGGATGTTGCAAGCGGTGTTGCCCCGTCGCCTCAATCTAGAGTTTAAGCAGTGGGGCATTGTGGCCTTAGTTGGCATTAGCGGTATTGCCTTGGCCTACTTCCTGAACTACGTTTACGAGCCCCCCGCTGATTTGGTGACAGATTCCGTCGCCATTGAAGAAGCCTCAGTGCCCACGGCAGCCTCGGCACCCACGGCAGCCTCAGCACCTGCGGCTTCTGTACCCGCTGACGCCGTTGACCCCAATGCCGCCTCTGTCCCGACCGATGCCCCCGCCGCCCCTGCCAGCACGGCTCCCGCTTGGGTGGTTAAAACCGATGCGGCCCTAGAGCCCTTTGAGGGATTCGTGACGGCGTTTTATCTCGTGGGAGACTGCCTGCTGCTGGTGGTGGCGGCGACGTTGCTGGTGGCCTTCTGGGGCGGGCGGTTTTCCCAGTCTTGGAAGCTGATTGCTGTGGCGGCTTTTTGTCTCTACATCGCCGACATGTTTTTCGCCTTTTATGTCAACCAGGCATACTACGAAGAGGGGCAGCTTTGGGAGGTGTTCTGGACCTTCTCAGCCCTGTTCTTTGGCATGGGGGCAGTGGTGGAACATGCCATTTCTACCCAGTCCCGGCGATCGCCCCGCCGCCGTCGATTGGGCTAAGACCAGGCGGCGTCAATTTGCGCCCCGTTGCCTAGCGCGGCAGGTCAGGGGGGCGTCCGCCGCCGAAGCGCACCAGCGACGGGGGCATTTTCCCTACGATTCCTCCCTGTGTCCCGCCGGGATGAGGTCGCCAGAAGTCCCTTGGGAGAGGATTTTCCCCGGTGTCTTCAGGGGTTCTCTTCTCAATGGCGGACGCCCCCAAGGGCAGTAAGATAGGTAGGCACTTATAACAGGCGCGGGTTCCTTAGCAGCATGG
>JAQCHG010000254.1 GCA_027619675.1 Cyanobacteriota bacterium | reverse complement strand
TAGAACGGGGATTTCTGCAACTGGCCATTGAACTGATTGCCCTCGACCAGTGGGCCGAATCGGAGCAACCGATTCTGTATGGAGCCATTTCCACGGGCAATATTTGGCAGTTTGGCCAGTTCCATCGCCAGAATCGCCAAGTCACCCAAGACCTCAATCTGTATCGTGTCCCTGCCGACCTAGAGGACCTACTGCGTATTTTGGTTCACCTGCTAGGGGCTGAGAGTCGGTGAACCATGATGTGAACCCCCTGGATATTTGGGCCTCACAGCGAAGTTGACACTGGAGTTGCCGGGTGCGGGTAGGCGGCCTGATGCTGGTGGCGGTATCGCTGCATGACGCGGTTAACCGTCAGACAGGCGTCTCGATAAGAACGCCCCGTGTGTTTTTGTACCCAGGCCACCAGTGAAGAGTAGCTGGCCTGCTGCCGAATCAGTTCATTCAATTCATCCATGGAGCGACGAGTGAACTTGCCATAACAATGGGTGGGTTGGCTTTATATTGTGGCCACGCTTTTTAACTCTTAGCCAGATTTCGTTACGGATCGTGAGTGTTGAGGCAGGCGGTGGGTTTTGGTCAGTGAGTCGGGGGTCTCGGGGGTGGATCAGGATCCCCAAGCAGGGTGAGGGTCTGGAGGCGATAGATCAGTAGGGTAATGTCGTCAGAATCGAGCTGATAAAAGCGTCTGCCGTGAAACTGCTCCGCAATGTACTGCTGGAGTTGGGGGTAGCCCCATCCCAATCGAAAGGCACATTGGCGCAAGGCGGTTTGAATGGCATAGCGATCGCGCTCCTGGGGTGGTGCCGTGGCGGGTGGCGGCGGTAGGGGTCGATAGTGGCGGTCGTAGGTGAGATTCTCTGGACCAGGAGCCTGGGGAAAACGCGGTTCATCCCCCCGCACCCCCCGATTTCGAGCCTGTTTTTTGGGAGAAGCCTGCCCACCCCTACACTTCATAGAGGGGGGCAGTGGGTGTAACGCCCCGGCTGCTAAGGGTTTTGGCGTTGGTGGCTGAGATTGTGGCGGGTTGCGGTGTAACGGTGGCGGGTCCTGGTCTGGCGAGGTTGGCTTAGGGGGGCTGGTGGTTTGGCTGGGATGCCATAGGTCCAAGTGTTTGTAGAGGGTGGCGAAACTACAGTGGGCGATCGCGGCAAGGCGCTGGGCCAGGTGCCGGATGGGGGCGATCAGGCTGCCCCGCTGCTGGAGGCTGGTCACGGCCTGGGCAATGCGATCGCGGGCATCCGTGGTCTGTCGCTGTTGAGCGGCGGGGAGACTTCCAGAGCGCCCAGACCGGGGGCGTTTGGGTTCTGACGCCTGGGGCCAGTAGTACTGCTCGATGGCGTTGCACCAGGCCCTGACGCGGGTTTCGATTTGGTGCTGGTGGCGGCAGTGCTGGAGGTAACCGGGGAGCCCTTGGGCGGTAGCGAGGGTGTGGCGGCGTAGGTCGCTGCCCCCGAGGCCCAGAAAGACGTGGCCATGGCAGGCGATGGTTTTGAGCAGGTGGTTGGTTTGGCCGGGGCCGCTCCAGCCGTCAGCGATTTCGGTTTCGAGGTCCTGTCGCCAAGCAGCACTGCGAGGGCTGCTTGGGCGCGGGTGTTTGCCGCCTTTGCGGTGGTTGTCGCGACCGATTTTGAGGGCGTGGCGCAGCTCGGGCAGGTCTTGTTGAGAGGCGGCGGTATCCCAAAGCCAGAGGAGGCGGTCCAAGTTGTCGCCAATCGGGCTTAGATCATCATCAAGGATACAAGAGCCGCTGCCCGGATGAGCCCATTCATGCTGACGGTTTGAAGCTAGCTAGGCGAAGATGTAAGGCACTGGCCAAGGGTTACACCCAGCAGAGCCGATCTAACGTAGAGCTAATCAATACATTCAAAGCCAGTAAGCAGACCCAAACCCGTTATATCTGCCAATTCAGGAGCGAGATAGAGCCATGAATATCGCTCAATTAGTCTTTTGTTGGCCCCGTGAGGCAAAATACTCGTGCGAGCCTGAAACCTATGAAGGGTGGGCTATTGAGCATCATTCTTTGGAACTGGGAACGACACCCCTGCGGGTAGGTGATATTCGCCACTGGGAAGATCTCGATTGGAAGGTGGCCAAAATTGAAGCGTATGCGGCTCAAGGAGATACCCACAGTCGTTTCAGCGTTGTCATGCTGACCTTGGATCGGGCAGAGCCTCAGCATGATCCTTGGGATGAGGATGATCCCCAACTGATGTCAATTTGTATCAGCGGCGAGGATTTCGTATTTGGTTGGCCAGAGCACAGTGAATTTTTACCCAAGCTCGGTGGCTCGGCTCCCCAGTTGGATGGCTGGGAAGTCGCAAGCCTTCAAGACTTTGAAGGTCTGCACGTTACCAGTCGCTATACCCGCGTGAGGGTCTGTTGGTGTGCGCCCACTAGGGTCAGTGAACCGACAGTAGCGATGGCATCCGCATAGGTGTAGGTAGCAAGCGCTTCCCCTACGGCTCCCAGACAGGGGTATCCAGCATGGTTTGAATAGCCAGCGATCGCCGCTCAATCTCCAGCAGGGCATCCCGCCGTCGAATCCGTTGCTGCCAATCCCGGTGTTCCGCCGATCCCACCCGCTTCAGTCCCCTCATGCGAGACTTGCCCCACACGGCCTTTTCCGCTTTGAGTCGGGCATAGTCCACATCTCGGCCACCGGGACGATATACCTCAATCCAGATCCCGGCTGGGGCGATCGGGCCACTGGCTTCAATGCGATCGCGGTGAGCCCGCAGATCGTCAAGGGCCTGGTGAAGGGCGTCCATGTCGTTTGGCCGTACTACTCCAACACGACAATTCTACCTCTTTTGTCGTTTGGTTTATTGTCAATCAAACGACAAAGCCCAAACCACTCCTGTCCGCTCAATGGAGTGTGGCTCAGCTATAGGTCCGCTGGATCAATGCCAAGTTCACGAAGTTTGGCGAAGGCACGGTCCCGTTCCTCAATGAACTCACCGGGATCTTTGAACCGTTCCCCGTTTGGATGGAAGATGGCCAGCCCGTCCTCAAACATCTCGAAACGGATGCCCAGCGTGGGAGATATCCAAGGAAAATCCATCCGCATGATGGGGGTCAGGTCTTCGTCGGGGGCGGATCGGACTAAGCCCCAAAAGTCGTAGGAATCGGGGTCATAGAAAAACATTTCCAAGACCCCATACGTGCCGTAAAACGCTTGCTTGGCCAGCATTTCCCGAGCGCTGTTGCTGGGGGAGAGAATTTCAAAGACCACTTGAGGCGCGATGTTGTCTTCTTCCCACTGTTTATAGCTGCCGCGTTCGCGATCGGGCTGTCCCAAGACCACCATCGCATCGGGTGCCTGAGCTGGAACGGGATGCTCATCAACCTGGACGGGATACCACAACAGATCTCCGGCCACAAAAGCTGTTTGCTCCTGTAGAAGCTGCTTCAGATTGGTGACTAGGCGAACAATCCACCGATACTGGAGGGTGTTGTCGGCCATCGGCTTACCGTCTGAATCGGGATAGAGCGTGGCGCTCTCTACAGGTGTTTGGACCATGACGGGTCATCGCATCGGGGCTGCACAAGATGAGTGCATTGTAGCGGTAGGGGAAGGTTGCCATGAGATGACTCACCCCAGGCTCATCGGTGTCGTTTGATTGAATTTTTACCAAACGACACCTTCATGTGTGACCCGTGAGCAGGTTTTAAGGTTGCGATCGCTACTTTTTTTGTCTTGCTAACGTTCCGCTTTACCCGCCGCAGTTAACCTGTTGTTCTTCAGGGATAGTCTCGCGGCGGTCGGGTGCAAGCGGGTTGTTATGCTGGCGGCAACTGGTCATGAAACTCTGGCTCAACATTAGCGACTTTGGCTAGCACAGCCTCATATTTTGCTCGATCACCCCGGCTGGCGCGCTCCTGCAAATACCCTTCGGTCGTTAATGCTGAAATTTTCTCGGCAACTGCTAGGGCGATAAACTGGTCGAGCGAAACCCCGTCCTGCGCTGCAAGAATCTGCAAGCTTTTATATAAGGAGTCGGGTAGTTGGATGCTTAACGTGCTCATGACAGTCCTCCAATAGACTTTAGGAAGTTTGCCGGGGTGACGGCACTAACCCCAAACCGCTCAATGCCTGCAAAGTCGCGGATATTGTATGTCACTACGCTATCACACCCCGCTTTAACCGCTAGTTCTAGCACCATGTCATCCTTTGGGTCAGGCAAGAAAGGTCGCCAAAGGAAGAAAATCTGGTGATGGGTAGCAACGGAACAGTGAAAATCCAGGAAATCTTGTACATCTGAGGCATTAATGGCCAAATTTGGCAGTTCCCGCAATAAGACCTCTTCGTACTCAAGAACTAGCGGTACAGAAAGATTGATCTTAAACTGCTCGTTCCCAACCAACCCTAATAGACGAAAAGCGCTCCCGTTCCTAGATCGCAGCCCAGCAACAACGACATTG